>JAICHT010000254.1 GCA_025924755.1 Chitinophagaceae bacterium
ATCCAAAGAATACGATAGCAGATTTAAAGGAAACTGAAAGAATCGCAGATAGCCTACTTAAAAACAACCCCTCTTATAAGAAAATATTTTCAAACAAAATTAATTATTGGATAATTGCGCATAGGCAAGGCCAGTTGTATGGACCGTTCACTAAAGATGAGTACATACAAAAAAAGAAAAGAGCTTAAAGTGCCGAATAGCTTAGTTCTAAACTCATAAGGTATTATATGCTATATCAAATAGCAATCAATTATTTTAAATTAATTTGAAAACTACATTTATAATTCCTACAATTTAGCAGTCTGTTTATAAGCTTTTAATCCGCATTGCAGCCAGTCTGCAAATTGTACCGGGCTGGGCGTATAGGCCTTGGTTTTTGTTAAAGCTTTTTCATCCGGGCTTATAATAGCATATTGTGGCTGCGATACGGCATTAAAATTTTCTGATTGAAAAGTTGCCCACTTATCTCCTACCGTTACGATCGGCTTTTGCGCACCGGCTTTGGTAGTATATTGCAGTTGTTGCGCAGCCGGTAATTGCTTACGTTCATCTACATAAAGCGATACTACTATAAAGTCGTTTTTCATCATTGCGGCTACTTTGGCATCGGGCCACACTTTTTCTTCCATGCGCCGGCAGTTTACACAAGCCCAGCCTGTAAAGTCTATCAGCAAAGGTTTGTGTTGTGCTTTTGCCAGTTGCAATGCCTGTTCATAGTCGCGCAAGGGTTCTATAATCCGTTCACTATTCACCGGGTGCTTGTAGATACTATAACTCATAGGTGGCGGAAAGCCGCTGATAAGCGTAAGATCAGCCGCTTTGGTATTGGTAACGCCCGGAAGTAAGTACAACGTAATAACAGAAAATAAAGTAATAAATACCCACCGCATTTTGGTAAACCTGGGTTTGGAATCATGGGCAAAACGAATAATGCCTAAGAGGTACAATACAATAGTGAACCCGATAATAATCCATAATCCGATAAACACTTCACGCCTCAATATGCCCCATTGCTTTACCAGGTCTGCCTGCGATAAAAACTTGATCGCCATTGCCAATTCTATAAAACCAAATACCACTTTCAGTTCGTTCATCCAGCTGCCTGATTTGGGCATGGATTGCAGCCAGTTGGGAAATAAGGCAAAAAGCACAAAAGGCAATCCTAATCCTAAACCGAAACCCGCCATACCAGCAGTGAGCTGCCATGCACCGCCCTGGCTGCTTAACGCCCCTACCAGCAAAGCACCTAATATACCGCTGGTACAGGAAAAAGACACAATAGCCAACGTAAGCGCCATAAAAAAAATACCCCAAAAATCGCTTAATCCTGACCGTGAGTCTACCTTATTAGCAAAGCCGCTGGGTAAAGTAATTTCGAAATAACCAAAAAAAGAAATGGCAAATACTACGAAAACAATAAAAAAGAAAACATTCAGCCATACATTGGTGGATATATTATTCAATACTTCGGGCTGAATATTAAAAAGATGAAACGGAAGGCTTAATAAGGTATAAATAAGAAAAATAGAAAAGCCATACCACAACGCATTAGTAATACCTTTTTTGCGGTTGCCAGATCGTTTGGTAAAGAAAGACACCGTCATAGGTATCAGCGGAAAAATACAGGGAAATAACAACGATAGCAGGCCGGCTCCAAACCCGAGGAAAAAAAGTTTCGAAAATCCTTTATTGGTGGTGGTAGTATCGCCGCAGCCGTTAACCGGGTTTTGAATATCAATAGTAGATATGGCAATACGGGTATTGGCAGCCACACCGCCTTCCAATGGAATAGAAAAATCAAAAGCAGTGGAAGGATAAAATTCATCAGAGCGGCCATAGGTATATTGCATTTCGCCTTGCAATGTTGCGGGAACCTGGCCCGGAATAGTAATCACTTTTTTCCAGGTAGTAGGTCCTTCAGAAATCTTTACGGCTGTGCCTTCAAAGATTTTGCTGTTCACCGTTTTTACACTGCCGGAATCTTTAAAATTTTTTTCAGACTGGATGGATGAATCGGAAAACTGTAGCGCCGTAGTAGCCACATCTCCTAGTATTTGGTTGGGCGCATATAACTGCCAGCCTTTGGCTCCGCTAGTAGTAAACTGAAGCTCATATTGGTGATCAGCCAGCTTTTTACCGGTTACTTTCCATTTAAAAACTGCGGTAGTATCCTGTGCAAAAGCAGTGCCGCATAGCACTATAAAAATCATACAAAAGCTAAGTGCTAATCCTTTCTTCATTCCCGTTTATTTAAAAAGAAACGAGTTCCATTGAACCCGTTTGCAAAAAACTGATTGCGCATTTATTTTAACGCAACCGAAAAATTTATGGTTTTTGGCGGCAGGCATTTTTTATCATCGCAGGTTTGATATTCCAGCTTGCCGGTAATATTGGTTTTAGCCGAACCTTTTATTTTAATGAGCTGCACAAAATCTACCTTCTGGCTATACTGGTTAGCAGCAATACCCAGTTTTTCATCCTTATATTTTTCCAGCTTTCCTACTTCTTTTACCTTACCATTAAAATCAAGCAATGGGTTTTTACTGAAATTAAAAGACGTAGGGATAGCAATCGCATCCGCAGGTTGATTTTGAGAGTACAAATGCCAGCCCGATTCAAGAGTGGCTATCAAATGTACTTCGTACGACTTATCGTTTATTTTTTTAGAAGTAAAAGACCAGGATACCGGACTTTGTGCAAAAGCGAAACTGCCGGCCAAAAGGGTTAAAACAAAAAAAGCAATTTTTTTCATGCTGTATATTTAAGCACTACAAATTTGCACCATTTATATTTTTAAAGATGTTAAAGTAGTTAATAGGTAACCGGCGACGGTTCCACCACCATTTTAAATAATTTATTAAAAACGGCACGTCCGTCCGTATTGCCTAAAGCTACGGAGCAGGCCCTTTCCGGGTGCGGCATCATACCAAAAACAGTACGTTCTTCATTGCATATACCGGCTATATGGCGAACGGATCCGTTGGGGTTTGCTGCATCCGACAAATTACCATTAGCATCACAATAATAAAATAACACCTGGTGGTTATCTTCCAACTTTTGCAGCGTGGCTTCATCTGCATAATACCTTCCTTCGCCATGCGCTACAGGCAATTGATATATTCGATTATCGCTGTCTTTTACAAATGCATTCCGGCAAATAAATTGCTGGCGCTCATTTCGCAATAAAGCACCGGGCAGCAGGTGCGATTCGCACAGGATCTGAAAACCATTGCAGATGCCTAACACCTTTCCACCTTTTTGCGCAAACTCCACTACACTTTGCATAATAGGGCTGAAACGGGCAATAGCGCCGGTGCGGAGGTAATCGCCATACGAAAAGCCGCCGGGCAGCACAATGCAATCTTCTGTAGTAAACGACGAAAGATCGCTGTCTTTATGCCAAAGCATTATAGCTTCCTGCTGCAGGTCGTGCACCAGGGCATCCCGCATATCCCTGTCGCAATTAGAGCCCGGAAAAACAACCACTCCAAATTTCATAACAATAACTTTAGAACAAAGATACTTTGTAAAGCGAAAAGGTTGGGTGTTAATGCCACAAAGTAGTAGCATATTGCTGAACCAATATTACAGCTATCGTTATAAAGAATAACGACAGCGAAAGCCATTTGCGTGATATATAAAAATAAGCCGCCGCATGGAAAAAAGCAAAAGGTACGGCCATTAAAACCCAATTATGAAAAGAGGAGGAGGTGTTAACAAAAGGAATACCCATTGTGAGCAGCAGGTATATTAATAAGATACTCCAGTTTTTACGCACCTGGATGAGCATTTTACGAAAATGAAACTGAACCTGGTATCCGCCTATAAAAAAAAGCAGTGTTAATATTACTACGCTTACGGATAGCCAGATGGTATTTATAATTTCAGGAACCTGCACCTTCATTCCGGTAAACAACATGGAAAAGCTCAGGTTATCTTTCAGAAATAAGTAAACCGCATAAAAGTAAAAAGGAGTAAGTACTCCTGTAATGAGCAACAATAATTCATTAAGCCGGAAGGGCCTTAATATCATAATACCTATCAGCAGGCAAAGCGTTACAAAAAGCGATGGGAAAAAGATGAATGTACAAAGTCCCAATATCAAACCCATATTGTAGATGGTCTCTTTTCCAAAAGTGGCATTGTATAATTTAAAAAGCAGTACGAGGCATAATATAATTAAAGTATTGGCAATAAGCGGCGCTGAAAGATAGTTCCACTCCGGCAGCAGCGAGGTGATTAAAATATATGCCATAGCCGGCAGGTAGGTTTGCCGGCTGGTAAGCCGGTATTCGTTGGCCACGTAGTTTATAAACAGGGCTTGTATATATATTAATATAAAGCTGGCCGTACAAGCCGTAAAAGGACGGCTATGCTGAAAAAAAGGTACAATTACTTTTGTATAAAAGATACCGTCGGTGGCGGCTATTTGTATGGGTTTGGCATATAAAAAAAGGGGTGCTTTAATTAACAAACCCAATACAAGAAGCATGATAACATTAACCGGCGATTTTTGTTTAAACAGTCCAATCACACAGCAATGCTAATTAATTATAATCAATTTTTGCAAAGCAAATATAATTCCGGTAGTAGCATGGAATAATCATTTGCTTGCTGCTCACCTGCTTGCCATATTTGGGCATAAATTCATATCCTCTGTCCAGGTTTTTTAAAGTGGGGTTGTGATTGATTTCTCCGCCCGGTGCCAAGGTATAATCGTTCAGCAATAAGGCTCTTCTTTCTTCCTGGTTAAAAATAAAATGAAGCTGGCCTCCGGTATTAATCAATTGATAAGAAATCCGGTCGTCCGATTCGTCGTCGAATTGTTCTTTATGGATCACATTACTCCATTGTGGCTTGCCGGTGCTGTCAAATGCAAGTATGGTAATATTATCAGCATGATAGCGTACCGCCTGGTTATTATTGTAAAACCGGTTGCGCCAGTACCAACTGTTCATATAAGGCGAGTAGCTATAATAATCAAATGAGTTAAAATAAGGCGAGCCATACATATAGTCCCAGCGGTTCCAGTTATTAAAACGGGAGTTGGTATAATAGGCTTCGCTGCTTACAATAAAGCCGCCATCTCTTTTTATTATAATGTTTTTAATAAAATAATCATTAAAAGCCATTTTTAAGTTGGCATCTCCGCGGGCTTCTTTTCTTAACTCATCGCTAAAGGCAACAGTACTTTGCAGAGTAGGCCTGCCGCTTGCTTTATCCCACACATAAAAATAATA
>JAICHT010000255.1 GCA_025924755.1 Chitinophagaceae bacterium
CAAAGGTTATGGGAAGCAGAAACTATTGGACTAAAAACGGAACATTTAAACAGATACCAAAAAAAACAGCCCGCCATTAGCGAGCTGTAAAATCGAAAAAAAATGAAAAAGATTATTTATGCGCTTGTGTGCTATCCATATTAGATGGCATTTCTTTTCTAGCCGGTGCTTTATCCTGAACATCCAATACTTCTACATCGAATATTAAATTTTCGAAAGGCTTAATAGCCGGAGATGGTGGTTGAGCACCGTAGCCTAACATAGATGGAATGAAAATACGGGCTTTTGAACCTTTCTTTAAAACCTGTAAACCATCATTAAATCCTTTAATCATACCGCCATTACCCAACACAAAACTAAGAGGTTGTGTGTGGCCGAAAGAAGGATCCATATTCGTATCAAATACTTTTCCGGCAAAAGTGCTGCCTTTGTACATGATTGAAATGAATTTACCATCTTGCACAGCGGGCCCCTGGCCTGGTGCAGTAACCTGTACATACGTGCCGCCTGGTAATTTCTGTGCATCAATATTGTGTTTAGACAAATAACTTTTTACTTCTGCATCTTCACCCTTTAAAAAACCAGCTTTTTCGCTTTCTTCATCTTTTTGCATGGCATCAGGCGTTTTAAAAACTTCCAGAATTTTCATACTGGTCGTAATCTTATCTCCTTTTTTATATTGCGGCGGCAGCGGTTGGCTTGGGGTACGAGCCATAAATGTATCAATCAATTGCACCGCATATACACTATCGCCTTTCTTTAAAGTGGGGAGCACTTCTGAAATATCATAGGGCTGGCTTGGGTTTACCTGAAAATAAACTGGAAAGCTGCCGTAGGAATTAAAGGCAGTGCTGTCTTTAATTTTATAAATAACGTTTGCTTTTACAAAATTGCCCGGTTCAATTTTGGTGCCGCTGCTGCTTGCAAAAACTTTGTAAGGCATGCCTCCTTTTGTCTTTTTAAAATCGGTATTGCTACAACTGCTAACCATTATTGCCAGGGCAGTCATACTTAAAATACTGTTGACGAATCGCATTTTTATATTATTGTTTATTGTAAAAGAGAACTGTTTTCTTTTATAGCTTTTTTAAAGGTCTGTACGGTTTTATCCAAAGAATCGCTGTCATGGCCGCCTGCGGCGTTAAAATGTCCCCCTCCGTTAAAATAGGTGCGGGCAAAGGTGTTACAATCAAAATTGCCTTTGCTGCGGAACGACCATTTTCTTTCTTCATCCCTGTCTATTACCAGGCCTACCAGCTTTATCCCCTGTATAGAAAGCGGGTAATTTACCAGGCCTTCCGTATCGCCGGTTTTGATACCAAATTTTAATAAATCAATTTTGGGTATGCATATCAGCGCAGTATTTAAATCGTAAAAAACCTGCATCTTATTACTTAATACATGCCCAAGAAACCGCAGCCTGTTTTCCAGAAAATTGTCATATAAGGCTTCATGCACTTTGGTATGTTCCAACCCTTGTTCCTTTAAATAGGCTACCATCAGGTGCACATCCGCATGGGTTGAAGAAAACCGGAATGATCCGGTATCTGCTACTACGCCGGCATATAAACATTCGCTGATGACATTGGTGATCTTATCTCTATGCCCGGACTGCACGATTAAGTCATAAACCATTTCGCAGGTTGAACTTTTAGCCGTATTGGATATACCAAAATCAAATGTTTTTACGTCCGGCTCGCGGTGATGGTCTATCAAAATTTTTGTGCAATTCAGTGCTTCCAGCTTTTCAGCCATTTTTTTTGCGCGGCTCAGATGATTAAAATCCAGGCAAAAAAGCCAGTCAATAGTATCTAAATAATGATCTGCTTCCGTTTTAAACAATTCATAATCCAGTACCTCGTCAGCACCTTCCATCCAATTGAGCCAGCGGGCCCAGTTAGTGGGTGATATTACTTTTACGGTATGTCCAAGTTCTTTTAAAAAATGAAATAACCCCAAAGTAGAACCCAATGCATCCGCATCCGGCTTCTGGTGCATGGTAATAGCAATGATTTTAGGCACGGTCAGTTGCGGAAAAAATTGGTCTATAGGCTGCATAAAATGGCTGCTAATGTAGTATAAAGTTTAATGGTTTAGCGTTTGTATGTAGAGTTTAAGTTTTTATTGGGTACTTTAAACGGGCTATTACCTGCTAAGGCGTTAAGGTTGATCCTGTTAATACCTATAGCTTTTAAGAGCAGAAAGCATATTTGAGCTACGCTTTTAGGGTCTTGCCTTATGTTGATCGTTAGAAGTATTACCAACCGTGTGAAGCAGGATTTGAAAAATATGGAATAGAGTTTTCGTTTAACAATAAGATCGCTTATTAATAAAGTCCTTTAATTAGGAATGAATACAATTTAAATAATAACTTTTATGGAGGATGTAAAATATTGGGATGTGATAATTGTAGGCGCTGGTGCTGCTGGCTTAATGGCAGCCAAACAGCTTTCTTCTGCAGGCAAAAGTGTGGCTGTATTTGAGGCACGGAATTATATTGGCGGACGAGCTTATACCATAATAGACGATCGCTTTTCTGTAAACCCCGAACTCGGCGCCGAATTCATACATGGAGATTTACCACTTACGTTTGAACTAATAAAAGAGGCTGATATCAAATATTATAAAACCAGTGGCGAAGCTTGGCGTAATGAAAACGGCATATTAAAAAAGCAGGAAGGATTTATTGAAGATGAGTCAGAGCTGGAAGGAAAATTTAAAGCGCTGAAAGAAGATATTACTGTAACAGCGTTTTTTGATAGATACTTAAAAGATGACCGGTATTATGAATTAAAAAAATCACTAAAAAGTTATGTAGAAGGCTATTATGCAGCTGATGCCAGTAATACTAGCACCTATGCTTTACGGGATGAATTAACCAATGCAGATGAGGGGCAATATCGTATAGAAAGTGGTTATAAAACCCTGATAGGATATCTATATAAACAATGCAGGCAATGCGGTTGCACTTTTTATGTTAGCTCAAAAATTTCAGAGATTCAGTGGCAGAAAGATGAAGTTCATATACTTGCATCAAACGGAAAATTTTCATCAAAGAAAATAATCGTTACGGTTCCATTGGGTGTGTTACAAGCAAAGGATGATAGTGAAAGTTACATCCGCTTCGCTCCTGCTATTCCAGATAAGTTAGCAGCTGCCAAAGAATTGGGGTTTGGATCAGTCATTAAAATATTGTTTCAATTTAACCATGCCTTTTGGAAGGAAAATGGGCGGGAAAAATTAGGCTTTGTTTTTTCTGATGAAGCCGTACCTACCTGGTGGACACAATATCCGAAAGAAGGCAACCTGCTTACCGGCTGGCTGGCTGGTCCTAAAGCTGATTTATTAAAGGATAAAAGTAATGAAGAGATCAAACAATTGGCATTGGCTTCACTCGCTGCCATATTTAAAAAGGACACAGAAGATATCTTTCATAACCTGAGAGCCTATCATATTGTGAATTGGATAACCGATGCTTGCAGTTATGGAGCTTATGCATATGAGTCGGTAAATGCACCTATGTTCAGAAATATTTTAAAGCAGCCTGTAGCTGACACTTTGTTTTTTGCTGGCGAAGCTTTACATGCTGGTCCCGAAATAGGAACAGTGGAAGCAGCTTTGTGTAGTGGCAAAGAAACTGCTGAGATAGTATTGTCTCATTTATAGTAGCATTTAGTTTGGTATAACTTTTTCAGCAATTACTATAAAAGGACAATTATGAAAGATTCAAGAAGTCAAAACAATTTGCAAAACAAACAAATGGCTGGCCACCGTCCTAAACCCGATGTAAGAGATGATTTAGACAGCCGCAAAAATGAGGAGCAGGATACTAAAGGAGATGATACTACGAACAATAAAAAAGAAACTAAAAACAACCATTTAAAGAAGAAACACTAAACATAAAACCTTGCAATGCAAGGTTTTTTTGTCTAAATAATAGCAGCTTGCCATGTATTTCCAGGGTTTGTAAAGGACAAGTATGAGTTCGTTTTCCACTTTCGCAAAATGGAAGGATCCTGAACAAAGAGTGCAACTTTGAAGGCAGTTGGCAACTATTTCCCGAAAGTGGAATTTACCAGCGGAGCAAACGGCCAGAAAGTGGCACTTTTAAAGATGGGGATTATATTATTTCGCTGATATCTCCACAAGACTTGGTGTGGCAATGCCTTCTAAGCAATTAACAGCAGCTGTAAAAATTATTAACCGATCTGATATAGTAAGAAGGATAAAGCTTAAGAATTTGTTGGCAATTGTTTAATAAACGAATCAGATCACGTTCTGTCAAAAAGGAGCGTTGTGCCTGTAACAGCGCAATTAATATGCAACAAATGAAAACAACTAAAACCTTGTTTATACTCTTATTGGCTTGTATAGGCTTTACCTCTTTCAACGGAGTAAAAGCCCAGCCGGTTAGCGTTAACTTTTCTGTTTTTCATGATAACTTAAGTCAATATGGAAGATGGATAGATAATCCACGTTTTGGACAGGTATGGGTATATGATGAGCCGGGCTTCAGACCCTATTACTCAGATGGCCATTGGGATTATACCGATTACGGCTGGACGTGGGTGTCGGATTATGACTGGGGATGGGCTCCTTTTCATTATGGAAGATGGGAGCAAGATCCTTACTATGGCTGGATGTGGATACCTGGCTATGAATGGGCACCTGCCTGGGTAGCTTGGGGCGAATATGGAGATGACTATGGATGGGCACCGTTAGGATACGGGATGAACATTGGGGTAAACCTATCTTTTGGAGCCATTCCATACAACCGCTGGGTATTTGGTCCCAGAGCTTATATCAATAACTCCCGGTTTCGGGATTATTATGGCGTACCCGGCCGTAATTTTGGAGGACGGGATATAAGAATCATCAACAATATAGGTAATGAAAGAGGTGGCCACTATATGATGGGACCGGACAGAAGAGAAGTAGAACGGTATAGCCGGTCTAATATTGAAGTGAGAAACTATAACAATAACCCAATGGCTCACGAAAGGAGGTTTGATGATCGTAATAACAGAGGATTTGATAACGGGCGGGATAATAATTTACCAGCAAGAAGCGGAAACGGATTTCCGAAAAACAGGAATGAGACTGAGCAAAGAAATATTGGCGGCTGGCAAAACAGGGATCGGGATAATTCAATGAGACCAGGAAACGACAATAATGCTC
>JAICHT010000256.1 GCA_025924755.1 Chitinophagaceae bacterium
ACACTATTAGCTTCCTATTGCAACCAACTTCCGCAGGATATTTTATTTGACAAAGACGCCAACAAAAAACCAGTTATGCATAACGGTTATACTCATAACCCGCATTTTAATATTGCCCATTCCGACGATGTTCTGTTGCCTGAGCGGCTAATCAACCGCTAAATTTTTATAACCTGGACGCTTCTGTTTTATCTCATTTTTATATGGACTGCTGTTAATTTAAAGCAAGCTTATTTGCAGCTTAATAATATTTGTAAGCATTAGCCTTTTATAAATATTTTTATAGGCTTATGTCTTCTTCACCTTCAAAAAAGCTGCGGCCACTTCAGTTAGCAGCTATTATTTTTCTTACGGTTTCCGGAGGTCCCTATGGATTAGAGCCTTTATTAACGTATGCGGGAAAGGGTGGCGCTTTATTGCTTCTGTTAATAACACCGTTGTTGTGGGATATACCTACCATTGCTACCGTGCTGGAACTCAATAGCATGATGCCGGTAACCGGAGGCTATTACCAATGGGTAAAAAAGGCGCTGGGGCTACGCTGGGCTTTTTACGAAGGCTGGTGGACGTGGCTGTATACTTTTGTAGACCTGGCTATTTACCCGGTACTTTTTATTACATATGCCTCCTTCTTTTTTCCAGAAGCTGTTGCTTATAAAGTTCCGGTTTGTTTGGTTATTATCTGGTCGGCCGCTGCGCTAAATATCATGGGTATTGTACCAGTTGGAAAAACATCGCTTTTCCTTGGCTTTATTGTGTTGATTCCCTTTTTAGTGCTTTTTGGAACTGCTTTTTTCCAGCATACCATTCATTTTCAGGTTCCGGCAATGTCGTTAAAAGGTTTGGGAATATCATCGGTCGGTATGGCTTTGTATACCATTATGTGGAATTTCATCGGGTGGGATAATACTACTACGTATGCCGAAGAAGTAGACAAGCCGGTGCGTTCGTATTTAACATCGGTAATTATTGCATTTGCTGTAATCCTTGCCGTATATTTTGTAACGGTATTTTTAGCGCAGCAATCAGGCATTGATCTTACACAATTAAGCAACGAAGGCTTTCCTGCATTGGGCGTACATATAGGAGGTTACTGGCTGGGTGTGCTTATTGCTTTTGGCGGAATGGCCAGTGCCCTGGGTTTATATAGTGCAGTATTGCTGTCGGTATCGCGGGTGCCACAGGTAATGGCCGGCGATCATTTACTGCCGTCTATTGTTCATCGATTGCATCCTAAATTTAAAACCCCTTATATTTCTATTATCATCTGCAGTATTATAGTTAGCGGACTGGTATGGTGGAGTTTTGAAGACTTATTGATTGTGGATGTTACCTTATACGGCGCCGGGTTATTTTTAGAATTTGTTACATTGTTGGTATTAAGAAAAAAAGCACCTTATCAAAACCGGCCATTTAAAATTCCGTTGAAGATGCCGGGCCTGTGCCTGATGATTTTATTGCCATTAACCGTATACGGCATTGCGCTGGCAGGCGCTTTTTTATCGAGTGGAGAAGCCGGAACTACCGCTCTTTTTGCCATAGCAGCCTTGCTATCGGCAGAAGTAATATGGCAGTTGATTTGCCGGAGAAAAGCCTTTACAGAAAAAAAGCTCTTGCAATAAAGTATTTTGCAAGAGCAGTATTACCAATAAAAGTTTTTGTTATTGCCCGGTTCTGGAATATTCTTTAAGGGCTTCATCTATGCGGTGTTCTTCACTGCTTATCCAGGTGGGAACTTCCTGCTCCATTATTTTCCAAAAGCCATCTTCCTTTTTCTGCATTCTAAAAATAATTCTTTTACCACTATCATCACTTACGTCTACATTCAACAGGTTTTCAGAAATAGCAGAGGGCCTGGTAAAATTAAATTCCCTCATTCTGCCGTTGGCTTTAAGTAATTTTGTAAACTGGATGGCCACAAGTTTCATTTGCATAATTAATATAAAAATAAAGCGGATAGTTTATACTTCTGTAAAAAAGTTAGTAGCTGCCTTAATATGCCTACTATAAAGATTTTGCATCTTACCTGGTATTGCTACGAGGCACTTAAATAATTTTTTTGTCCCAGTTGTTTCATAATACGGATATGCGATGCAATTGCCTGCGTCATTTTGGGATAATAATGATACGGCAAATTAAACCGGGCACATTCTGCCATCACTATTTTACTAAGCGCCGGATAATGGATATGGCTTACGCGGGGAAACAGGTGATGCTCTACCTGAAAGTTAAGTCCGCCTACAAACCAAGATATCCATTTGTTTTTAAGTGCAAAATTGGCGGTGGTTTTAATTTCATGCACCGCCCATTCCGATTCAATTACTTTGGGCTCGTCTCCTGCTACATCAAAAGAGGTTTTCTCTACAATATGCGCTAATTGAAACACAAGCGATAACGTAAGGCCAATGGTGATATTAATAATTAAGTAACCTATCAGCCACGGAAGCCAGCCCAGCATTGCTACGGGTAGCGCCACATAAAAGCCTATATATAAAAGTTTACTTACCCAAAAAATTACGTGTTCTTTAGTGGTCAGCTTCATGGAAGTTACTACCACTTTTTTTGAAAAGTACTTCATAAAATCCGTCATGTACACCCATAAGATAGAACTGAACGAGTATACAAGAAACATATACACATACTGGTATTTGTGAAGCGGTATCCACTTTTGCGTTTGGCAAAGCCGCAACACCGGATTTTTTACAATATCATCATCTATACCATCAATATTGGTGTACGTATGGTGTACTACATTGTGCTTAATTTTCCATATAAACGCATTGCTTCCCAGCGCATTCATGGTAAGGCTTAGTACTTCATTTACCCATTTTTTACTGGAGTAACTGCCGTGGCAGGCATCGTGCATTACGTTAAAAGCAATGGACACTAACGAGAAACCCAATACCACACATAAAGCAACACCTGCTAACGGAGCGTAAGTGCCTGATAAAAGAAAGATGTAAATAAAAAGCGAGAGGGGAATTAAAATAATAGCTTTAGCATAAAGCTTCCAGTTGCCCGTTTTTTTAAGATGATGCGCAACAAAATATTCATCGGCCGCCTTTTTTACTGATTGAAAAAATTGGCGGTTGTTATTATTAAAAGTTACCTTATGCATGAAAAGCAAAGATTAGTATTTTAAATGACTCCGGTTGATTTTAACTGTTAATCATATCTCATAATAGAGCAAAGCTCAGGCCTTTTTCCTGAAAACCAGGCAAATATCTCCATAATCATATATGCCTGTGAAACACACAAAATTACTTTACCTGCACTATTCAAGATGAATTACAATTTAAGCAATTTATATACCGCTCCTATTTTAAAGCATTTATAGTAAAGATGGAACACGTTGCCAACAACCCGCAGGACATACTACTAAATGCAGAAAATACGCCTGTGGTTTAGCAGCAAAATACAGTTACGGTTAAGTATAAGGTGGTAGATAAACACCATTTAAAGCAACCGAAATCCCAATTTGTGGTGTTGGCAGGTAGCTTGGCAAGGTTTTTTAAGTAATTGATTTATTAAAAAATTAAAACCATGGGAAACTTATTGTATGTAATAGCCGTCATTTTGGTTATTGCCTGGATTCTTGGATATTTTGCTTTTCACGTTACCAGCGGATTTATACACATCCTATTGGTAATAGCTGTGATCATCTTTTTATTAAAGCTTATAGGCGGCAACAGAAGCAGCATATAAGCCATGTAATTACTGCAAAATTGCAGGTATATAGTAGGTAGGATGCCATATAGCATTCCTGCATTTAATGATCCTTTTTTAAAGGCGATGCCATATGCGTATCGCCTTTTTTGTATGTCTTCCATTTTACAGCCTAAGGTTAATATTCTATCTGCAAAATGCTAATAGTAGCAACTATTTTTTCACATCCTTTTTGTGATAGATTTGTTTGCAACAGTGTATGGTATTTTACCCATAATTATTTTCGTACTATGATATTAATTGTATGTCGCAAGAAATAAACAAGCTCACCGAAACCGTTGCCTATTTAAAATCCAAAGGCTTACAATCACCCGATACGGGTATTATATTGGGCACAGGCTTGCATGCATTGCTGAACGATGTTCAAATAGAACAAACCCTTTCATATGCCGAAATACCAAATTTTGTACAGTCCACTGTAGAATTTCATAAAGGTAACCTGGTATGCGGATGGCTAAACGGAAAGAAAGTACTGGTGATGCAAGGACGGTTTCATTTTTACGAAGGCTATAGCATGCAGCAGATTGTTTTTCCTATTCGTGTAATGAAACTATTGGGTATTAAAAAACTGTTGCTTACCAATGCGGCTGGTGGCATCAATCTTCAATTTAAAAAAGGCGATCTTGTTTTAATTAACGACCATATTAATTTGCAAACCGGCAACCCGTTAATAGGTGAAAACAATAATGAATTAGGACCACGCTTTCCGGATATGAGTGCGCCATATTCAAAAGATTTAAATGATCGCCTGTTGCAAACAGCCAGGGAACTTAATATCACGCTTAAAACCGGAGTGTATGTATCGGTAAATGGCCCGATGCTGGAAACCCGTGCGGAATACCGTTATTTAAAAACTATGGGTGCTGATATGGTAGGCATGTCAACCGTGCCGGAAGTGATAGCTGCAAACCATATGGGGCTGCCTTGTGCAGCTATCTCTGTAATTACTGATGAATGTGATCCGGATAATCTGCAGCCTGTAAATATTGAAGAGATAATAGCAGTAGCCGGTAAGTCGGATAAGGTAGTGGCGCAGTTGCTGAAGCAGGCCATTAGCTCTTTTTAAAAAGCTTTTTTCGCCGACCTCCCTTTTTTTATAGCCCAATAGGTTGTTGTAATTCTTTTAATATTTTATTTTTAAGATATAAATTTTACACCCTATGAAGTTTAAGACTGCTTTATTTTACCAGGGCTACATAGCCTATTACAGCATCTATTTAATAGGGAAAGACTGTTATAAAGCAAAGCTTGATAGTTATACCGGTAAAATGCCTCCACCTGCACTGATACAAGTTTATAAAGAAAGCGACTATTGGAATTCGGATTGCAATGATAAGGAACTGATCCATGAAATACACGCTGCTATTGCGCAAAAAGCATCCTTGCAAACTTTAAATTAATAGTGCAAAACTGCTTTATTTTGTTTTAATAGG
>JAICHT010000257.1 GCA_025924755.1 Chitinophagaceae bacterium
AGTGCAACAACTTCGGCAATGACAGCAATATATTCTGCATTATTCGTGTAGGAAAAATAAGTTTTATATGTATCAGGGCATGCTTATGGCTACTTAACTAATTAAGCTATCATAAAAGCAACTATCTTCAAACGGAAACACTACGTGAACAGGCCCTTTTGCTGTATTTATTTTTATAAACTTCAAGAACTAGAGATTGAATCAAAACATTAAGCAATGCAACAGCAGCACCCGGTAATATTGTTTGATGGCATTTGTAATTTTTGTAATGGTGCTGTCAATTTTATTATTAAACTGGATAAGAAAAAGATATTTCAGTTTGCTGCATTGCAATCATCTTCCGGACAAAAATTGCTTCAGGAATATCAGTTATCGGCTGCCAATTTTGATTCGTTTGTTTTCATAGACAACCACGAGGTATATCAAAAATCGAAGGCTGCTTTTAAAGTTATTAGCTATTTGCCATGGTATATTAAATGGACAAAGGTATTTGGGTTGTTGCCAGTATCCTTAACGGATGCCGTTTATACGTTTATTGCACAAAACCGTTATAAATGGTTTGGCAAAAAAGCACAATGCATGCTGCCTGCACCTGATATAGTAAACCGGTTTTTATAAAGATGCGGTTTCCGGTACAAAAGCCAGTTCGCCTTTCATAAATAACACACATTTCCCACTCATTAATACCCTGTCGCCTTCCAGTTCACATTGTAGTTCGCCACCTCGATGAGAAAGTTGCATGCAAAATAGTTTTGTTTTATTCAGCTTTTGACACCAGTATGGAACAATATTACAATGTGCTGAGCCGGTTACCGGGTCTTCCTGTATGCCTGCGCCGGGATAAAAACAGCGGGAAACCACGTCGGCACTATGGCCTTTAGCTGTAACTATTACGCCAATAGCATCTAGTTCTTTCATCAGGTTAAAATCAGGCTCTATATTTTCAATAGCCTCCTGGCTGGGCAATACCACCATATAATCCCTTGATTTTAAGACTTCAATAGCCGTACTGATACCTAGACATTTCAATAATGCATCCGGAACTTCTGTAGCTTTTGGCATCCTTGATGGAAAGTCTAACGTATACAGGCCGTCTTTAGCATATGCCTTTAATAATCCTGCTTTTTGCGTAGTAAAGTTTATTTGCTGAACATGCGGCTCCAAAAAATTTTTTATTACATATGCAGATGCAAGCGTGGCATGGCCGCATAAATCAATTTCAAACTCCGGCGTAAACCAGCGAATATGGTAAGCAGCTTCATGCCCCGCACCTTCGGTGGAATCTTTCACAAAAAATACGGTTTCGCTCAGGTTGTTCTCCATGGCTATCTTTTGCATCAACTCTTCATCCAGCCATTCCTGTAAAGGTATTACGGCTGCAGGGTTTCCTTCAAACACATTGTTGGCAAATGCATCTACCTGGTATATGATTAAGCTCATTTATTTAGATTTGATTTAAATATAAAGTTTAAAAATTCTTTGAAAGCACTACTCTTTAATATTGATGGATACAGCAGCCATATGGCTGATAAAATTTACTCTCTCATCATTTTACGAACAGCGGTTTCTATTTCTTCTGCATTGGGTTTGCTAAAATAATCGCCGTCGCTGCCATAAGCCGGCCGGTGCGCTTTGGCAGTAATGGTTCTAGGAGCTGTATCTAACCAACGGTAGCCGCCCTGCTCTTCCATCACTTTATTAAACATATAGGCAGAGGCGCCACCCGGCACATCTTCATCTATAAAAATGATACGGGAGGTTTTTTTCAGCGATTCTACAATAGTATGGTTGATATCAAAAGGCAGTAACGTTTGCACATCAATTACCTCGCAACTGATGTTTTGCTTTTGCAATTGCTGAGCCGCATCCATTATAATACGGAGCGTAGATCCATAAGAAACAATCGTTACATCACTGCCTGCCCGGACCACTTCTGGAATACCTAACGGTACCGCATATGCGAGCAGGTTATTAGGCAACTTTTCTTTCAATCGATACCCATTCAAACATTCAATCATCAATGCCGGGTCATTGCTTTGCAGCAAGGTGTTGTACATACCTACGGCCTGCGTCATATTGCGGGGCACACATACGTACATACCACGTAATGCATTAATGATCACGCCCATTGGCGATCCGCTGTGCCATATACCTTCCAGCCGGTGGCCGCGGGTGCGAATAATAACCGGGCAGCTTTGCTGGCCGTTTGTACGGTAATGAAGTGTCGCCACATCATCACTTAAGGGCTGCAATGCAAAAAGCAAATAATCCAGATATTGAATTTCTGCAATGGGCCGCAATCCGCGCAAAGCTAAGCCTATGCCCTGTCCTACTATGGTATACTCCCGTATGCCCGTATCAAAAATGCGTTCCGCACCATACTTTGCCTGCAGGCCAGAAAACCCCTGGTTCACATCTCCAATATACCCTAAGTCTTCTCCAAAAGCCACAACTTTTGGATTGCTGGCAAATAGTTGGTCAAAATAATGATTTAAAATTTCATAGCCATTTACCATAGGAGCATCGGCTGCATAAGAAGGTCTTACTTCTGTAATGCGCAAAGCACTTTTTGGGCCTTCGTTATAAAGATGGGTGTTGTATAATAAAGCGTTTTCTTTTTTACACTCTTCGTAAAAATTGTTAAGCGTATCAGCTTCCCCGTGTTCTCCGGCTGCAATGATTGCTGCATGAACCATTCGCATTACATCGCGCCGAAGCGGTTCTTTAATTACACTTAATTCATGTGCCAATGCATTGAGTTCAACCGATTTCTGCGGAAGTTTTTCAGCTACTTCTTTTATTAAACCTGTTGCTTTTGAAGCCTCTTCATGCAAAGGCTGCAAGAATAACTGCCATGCTTTGTTTTTGCTTTCTCTAACACTCTTTTTAGCTTCCGTTTCAATATTCTGAATTTCCTCCTCCGTGGCTAATGCATTTGCTAAAATCCATTCCCGCATTTTTACGAGACAATCCCACTTTCGCTCCCATTGCAGCCGGTCGTAATCTTTATAACGCTCATGGCTACCTGAAGTAGAATGCCCCTGTGGCTGCGTCATATCTTCCACATGAAAAAGAGTGGGTGTGTGAGTTTCTCTGGCTTGGCTGATGCCTTCTTCAAATACCTCGCATAGACCGGCATAATCCCAACCTTTAACCGTGTAAATATTTACTCCATTAGTGCCGTTCTCTTTTTGCATCCCTTTTAAGGCTTCGGAAATAGAACCTTTAGTAGTTTGATATTTTTTGGGAACGGATATGCCGTAACCGTCATCCCATACAAATACAACCAGTGGCACCTTTAAGACACCGGCAGCATTGATGGTTTCCCAAAAAGGTCCTTCTGAGGTAGCGGCATCCCCTATAGTGCAAAAACATACTTCGTTGCCATTAGTAGATAAGGTAGAAAACTGCTCCAGTTCTTTAATATTTCTAAAACTTTTGGATGCGAAAGCCAAACCTAAGGCACGGGCCATTTGTCCCGAGGTAGGCGCTACATCTGCTGATATATTCTTACGGTGCGCCAGGTCCAGCCATTCTCCGTTTTCATCTACCGTACGGGTAGCAAAATGCGAACTCATTTGTCGACCGCTGCTAAAGGGCTCATGTTCTATATTCGGATCGGCATATAATTGGGCAAAAAACTGCTGCACATTTGCAAGGCCGGTTGCAAACATAAACGTCTGATCGCGGTAATAACCAGACCGGAAATCACCCGGTTTAAAAAATTTGGCCATGGCTACCTGTGCCACTTCTTTGCCATCGCCAAAAATGCCAAACTTGGCTTTGCCGGTTAACACTTCCTTACGGCCAAGCAAGCTTGCCTCACGGCTGATGCAAACCATACGGTAGTCCTGTAGTACTTCATCCCTAAACTTTTCAAAAGAAAGTTGTTCAGAGGTAGGGGGTGCTGCAGTTATTTTTTCCATATAGCAAAAATAGTGTTTAAGCCATCGCAAGCCGCCAACGTTAAAAAAAGACAAAATGTAGCCTTAACTACACTTTACAAATATCTTTTTCTATTTTTGATATGACCAAGCTTTTGTAATGAAAAAAATTTATTTTATTCTTTTTCTTTTATTGGGTTTTGTGGCTTCCAAGGCTCAAACCGGAGCTACAGCCAAAGATGCGCTGGAGCTAAAGGAAACAGAATATGACTTTGGAAAAATTCCGCAGGGCAAGCCAGTTTTTCACAATTTTGAAATTGTAAATACGGGCAGCATTCCTTTAAAGCTGGACAATGTGCAGGCAAGCTGTGGGTGCACCACTCCGGAATGGAGCAAAGATGATATTGCAGCAAATACTGCTTCTAAAATACGGGTAGGCTACAATGCGGCCAGTAACGGCTCTTTTGAAAAGTATGTAACTATTACGTACAATGGCAGTCAAACGAAACAAATTAAAATAAAAGGCACCGTATGGCAGGCGCCAGCAGGCTCTGCACCTATGAATGCTTCTGTTCAACTTTTAAAACAACAACTACAATAACATGAAAAAGATTCTATTAATTGCTGCTGCTTTCATAACCGGCTTTACGGTAATGGCCCAACAAAAAGCAGAAGACGTACTAAAGGTAAATACGGAAAAACACGACTTTGGGAAAATTAAACAAGGCGTTCCTGTATCTACTTACTTCGAATTAACCAATATTAGCGACAAGCCGCTGGTAATTGAAAATGCCTGGGGTTCCTGCGGCTGTACCACGCCGGAAGTGCCTAAAGAACCTATTGCTCCTGGTGCTACCACTAAATTAAAAGTAAATTATAATGCGGCTGCCGTAGCTCCTTTTAATAAAGATGTCTATATTAAACTTGCTGGTATCCAGCAACCAAAAGATGTAAAAATAAGTGGTGAAGTTTTAGACAATGCTGCCTGGGATGCTTACGTAAAAACCGACGATTACAAAAAAGCAGAGCAGTCAAAAATGGAAACTACTTCCAAAGAAGTAAAAAAAGTAAAGACCAAAAGCGGTAAAAAGTAAAATAACTCTTTTGTTAGTATCTATAAACCCTGCATATAGCAGGGTTTAATTTTTTATACTCAATCTGTCAGCTTCCTATTAATGAAAACAACAAATCATTAGCCCAATACTTCATACACTTCTATAGCTCCCGATTTATTTTTTAAATGTAC
>JAICHT010000258.1 GCA_025924755.1 Chitinophagaceae bacterium
CTGGTTGGTTAATGGGCATTTTGCTTATAGTACCGAACCTGTTTTTGGGATATGCGTATCGGAAGTATTATAGCGGCATGTTTGTAAAAAAACCTGTTTTGTAAGTAAGCGTGCAAACCTGCTTTTTCTTGTCGTGTTTCTTGTTTTTGTGTAGCCCTATTGCAATAGTTTATCTTAATATACCCGTCCTTTTTCTTCTTCATTACCTGATGTTCTGGTATTATTAGTTTCGCGGCCGTTATTGAAACGGTAACTCAGGCTTAATTGCCAGTAACGGATGATCTGGAAATTAGTAAAGGTTTGAGCAATGCCGTTCACAGAATAAGAATAGGCCATAGCGCTGCTTTTAAAAGCATCATTGAGATTTAGTGCTACATCCCACTTCTTATTTGCTGTAGTAGCTCTTACTCCTAAATCTAATTTATAGTATCGGAAAGTTTTTCCAATATGATCCACTTCGGGAAATTGGTACCAAAAATTGATAGCAGCAGCAACGGTTTTGCTTTTATTGAAATACAAGGTATTGGTGCTGGAGAGATAAGCCCCCATTGCTTCTATGCTTCTTATATTAACAAGCGAAGAATGCGCACTAGTATAATAGATACTTGCCATGGCACTGGTTTCCCAGCAGTTTAACGGCTTTAACGATACCGTCTCTGATGCGCCCATTCGTATGGTGCGGATAAAGTTGAGCGGTTTCGTATATACCATATTGGTATCAGGGCTGACAATAGTAACATTCACAAAACCATTATCAGTTCGATTGGCAAACAACGTTGTTTGAAAGATAGACTTGTAGCTATGTGACAGCTCCACATTCGTAGTATATTCAGGTTGCAAATATGGGTTGCCCTCTCCATAACTGTAAGCGGTATACAGCGATTTAAAGGGGTTTAAACTCCAAAAAGAAGGACGGTTGATGCGCCTTCCAATAGACATCGAAAAGATATTATTTTTACTGGCTGCATAGCTGGCCAGTACCGTTGGAAACACTTTAAAGTAGTTGTTGGGAGTAGTTTTTTGCACGGTATAAGAGTACCCTTTCGTTTGGGTAAGTTCTCCTCTTAACCCCGCCTGTAGCTTCCATTTGCTCATGTCCTTGCTGATGCTTGCATATAAGGCTTGTGTGTTTTCGGTATAGTCAAACTCATTACTCAGATGGGTATTATACACTAAAGCGTTGTTGATTTTATTATAATAAAAGGCATTGCTATATTCATTGATAAAACTCAGTTTACCACCGAAGCTGTAGGTTGCAAACTTAGTAGGCCAGTCCACGTCTGCTTTGAGAGTGTAGATCACAATATTTTGCTTGTTGCGGTCAAAATATTGTGTGTTTCCCTGTGACTCATAGTTGCCTTTATCATCATAACTGTTGCTTTCAAAATCTGAAACGTCATTGCGATAGTAATTAAAGTAGTCAGCATTTAAAAAAAGTTGTCTGCCTATAGTGTCTAACTTTATAGTAGCATATACATTCCATGCAGCAGGAAGCGCAATAGGGTGATAATGAGCATACGTTTTTAACAGGGAGTCTATAGTACCGGAGGTATTATAAACGGGATTGCGTACATTATCGGAGCCGTCATACATATCCTTGCCACCCGAAAAAGAGGTGCCAATAGTGAGAGAAGAACTGACCTTATAATCTACCCCTGCCAAAGCAGTAAAAGCGTTGTGAGTGTAAAGACCTGTGTCCGTTTGCAGCCAGTGTTGTTTTGGATAAAACACATCAAATTGAAAGCCTTCCAGGTGCCGGTCCCGAACATGGTTAAAGCTACCATATACAGACCAACGGTTCCAATTATAAGATAAGTTGGCGCTACCGTTTACCTCTCCAAATGTTTGTATGCCATATACGGACGATTCCCCGGGAGCGTAATACTTGGAGGTCAACTGTATGTTGCCGGAATAGCCCTGGAGCTTACTTTGCTTGGTGATGATATTAATAAGGCCTGCGTTCCCTTCTACCTCATATCGGGCCGAAGGATTGGTGATAAGCTCAATGCGGGTAAGCTGGTTGGCAGAAAACGATTTTAAATACCGGGTTAAGTCTTCTCCCTGAAGCGGGATCAAATGGTTGTTCATCATCACTCTCGTTACACCTTTACCTGCTATACTGATTTCATTGTTGTTAATCCTTACTCCCGGAATTTGACCGATGGCTTGCAGGGCATCGCTACCCGTTGCGGTAACACTGCCGGCTATATGATACACCACTTTATCTGCTGTTCGTTCTATTGCTGCTTTCCTGCCTGCAACCGTCACTTCACCCAATTGCTTGCTTCTTTGCTGTAGCTGTATGGTAAACGAAGTGTCATGGCTTACATCAAAATGAAGGTTATAGGGTTCATAACCTATATAGGTAATGGTAATAGAATAAGTGCCGTTGGCTACCTTATTAAAAGAAAAATTACCTGAACTATCCGACTGGAATATATGTTCAATGGCATCATTTGTTCTTTTTAGCGTAACGTCTGCAAAAGAAATTGGTGAATGAGAAGCATTTTCAATGCTACCGGAAATATGGCTTTGAGCATAAAGAAATGTAGATGATGTAATCAATAAAAAGAGGAAAATAAGTCTTACTGCAAACATAGTTTCAAAGTAAAGGAAAATTATTGCGGTACTTTGATAAGACTTGCCATTTCTTTATAAAACAGTTCGCTTCTTGCTTTTAAGGGAAATGGTAAGACAACAGCGCTTAAAAATGAGCTAGGCAATCGCAACGAGTAACGGCTTTGTGCAGTAGCGGGAATAGCGTACTGTCAGCCGAAACGGTTACTAAAGTAAAATATTTATCCAAATGCTTGGATTAAGAACGTCATGCCGCTATTGCACAAAACCGATCCTATGTTTACAATTCAATAAATTTAGTAGAGAGGAACAACTCAAATTCAGAAAGAACAAAGGGCGGAGTAAGGCCGAAAAACCGCATTGGCCCTGAGCCATTCTAACATGATAGCCACCGCCCTTTTCTTACCTCGATGCTGAACAGTTCAACATGCTTCACGAAAAGCTTGTATTAGGATAGATAGCACAGTGTAAGATTGTTCTTCCTTTTGTTTTTTCCTTACCAATAAAATTAAAACATTCACCAGCAAAAAAGCAGTTATGGAAACAAAAATGTTATGCTGCGGCATCGATGTATCCCATCTCACTTTGGATGTAACGTATCAAAACAACCAGGGCGATCTGTTTCATTTACACGTAGGAAACAATATTGCGGGCTTCAAAAAAATATTTGAACACACCGGCATCAACTATCACTTTGTAATGGAAGCTACGGGCGTGTATTACATACGCCTGGCTTTTCATTTACATAGCCTGGGTTGCCGTCTGAGTGTGGTCAATGCCATGAGCATTAAGCGTTATATTCAAATGCACCTGGAGCGAAATAAAAACGATAAGAAAGACAGCCGCTGGATTTGTAAGTATGCCATAGAGCAACGCCCCCAATACTGGAAAATGCCCGACAGTGCATACTTTGAGAGCAAACAGATGTATAATACCATCCGCGAATATTCCGAGCAGGTAAAACGATTCAATAACCAGTTACATAGTTTACGCCTATTACCTGTACCCAGCAAAGAAACCATTCGATCCATTGAAAAAATAAAAGCTGGTTTAGAAAAAGAAATAGTGTTGCTGGAGAAAAAACTGGAAGAGCTTTTAAAACTATGGCAGCCCGATCAGTATAAAAGTATCAACAGCATCAAAGGACTTGGCAAGCGTGCCACAGCGTTACTGATCATCTTTACACAAGCCTTTAAAAACACTCATACCCACCGGCAGCTGATTAGCTTTGCTGGTTTGAGCCCTACCGAATACAGCAGCGGAAGCAGTATCAAAGGGAACAACCGTATTTATAAAAAGGGAGGCAAGGCAATACGGGATGTGTTGTACATGTGTGCCATGAATGCCAAGCAAACTAATGTAGCCTGCAAACAGTTATTTGACCGGTTAAAAGCAAATGGAAAAACAGGAAAACAAGCATTGATTGCCGTAATGAACAAGCTTTTAAAACAAGTATTTGCTGTGGTGAAAAATAACAGTTTATACCAGCCAAACTATTGCTCTGCAAAACCATAAGAAAGAAAAGAAATTGTTTGGTTTTTTGCACAGTTCATGTTAGCTGCAATTAAGTAATTTAATAAGTTTTTATCTTCTTTAGTTTTTATCTTCCTCAGGCACATCTTCTAACTTAATATTTCCTGAACCCTTAATTTGACCGTCTTCATAGTAAAGCGCTGTTACAAGTTCCCCCTTTTCCCACATATATTCAGCAACTATATCATCATTGCATAATGTCAGAAGTTTATGCGATTGATGTTTTATGGCCTCTTTCAAGTTATCGGATTCTTTGTATAAAATAACATTAACTCGATAATAGTTTCTTTTTAATTGTTTTTGTATTTCAGAATTACTATTTACGACAGAATCCAATTCATTTATATTGATGCACCTTAAACTGCTTTGGTTAATGGAATAATACATTGATTTATCAGGCTGAGGATGAACTTGGGCTGTATCTACTATTCGATATGTATTTGAATGACTATCAAAAAAAGGCAAATACTGAATTTGCAACCTTTCACAAGTACAAGACAATACTAATAAACCAAGAATAAAGCAGTTGAAGAGTAATTTATAATTCCAGCTTTTATAAGTTTCATAAATAAGTTTCATAATAGGTCAGGATGATTGCAGGTAACAGTTAATATACGCCACTTCTTGCTAGAAAATACACTAACTTTCAAGCTTACATGAAGCAACGTGTACAAGTTATATATTTAAGTTCTGAACTGCAAATGGTAGTGGCGTATCGAAAGCGGTTTGGCTGTTGCATCCCAATATTGATTTTTAATCGTGGAAAGCACTGAACAAACAAAAGCCTCACCATTGAAGTGAGGCTTTTACTATTCTAATATTATTTTAAATTCTTGTTCTGATTACCAGATCTTAATCCGCTGATCCGGCGCTTTATACATTTTATCACCGGGTTTTACGTCAAATGCCTGGTACCACACATCCATATTAGCCACGGGGCCGTTGGCACGGTACATACCCGGAGAGTGCGGATCTACCAAAATTTGTTGTGCTTCTGCTTCCGGTAATATATTGGTA
>JAICHT010000259.1 GCA_025924755.1 Chitinophagaceae bacterium
GGATGCAAGTGCTATCAACCCCACCAATGGCGCCCGTTCTACTGCAGAAGATTATATGAAATTTTTAGTGATGCTGCTGAACAAAGGTGTATATAAAGACCAGCACATTTTGAGTGAAGCTGCGGTAAAACAAATGGAAGAATTGCATATTACCGCCGATAAAATTAAATATGCACCTAAAGAAACACAGGGGTATACCTATGCACTCGGCGCCTGGATTGTGGAAGCAAAGCAAAGCGGTGAGCCGGTTGCTATCAGCAGCCCGGGCATGGGCAGTATTGTACCAATATTGGATATTTGCAGGCGATATGCCGTGGTGTTTTTCCCCCAAAATGCTCAGGACGATCAAAATTTAAATACGTATCTCACTATTAAAAAACAAATAGACGATATGCTGCCTGCCGCCAGAAAGCAAGGTTGTGATTAATTTGATATCAAGCTTCAGCACTACAATATAACTGCTGTTGGTTCGCACTCTTGTACGGCATATTGATATACACACTATAGTAGCTATTTAAAATAAAAAGCTGCACATTAAAACGTGCAGCTTTATTGTCCAAATCTAATCAATTTATCCTTTCTTCACCAGTACTACCCGGTTGCGGTCGGCTTTATATATAGCTGCATAAAAGCTTACCAGTTGTGCATAATCTTTTGCAGGAAATTTACCTTCATACTGCTCTCTTTCGCGGTAGTATACCACTTTGTTGCCCGATAAGTGGGTGGCACATCTATAAGCACCAAACTCCGAGCTTACCACTACATCCTGCGGCAAAGCCTCCGGTTCATATCCTGCTGGAATTTCGATTTCTACACTATCCCTATCGGTATAACCATAATCAAATTCAAAATCGTATAACCGTTCCTCGTCATTTAATTTACTGCTGCTTCTGTTCAATAAATTTGGAGTAATAAACAAGCGTTTGCCGGTAATAGAAGCATAATTGTTCACTGCTATATTAAGGTCTTCCTTTATTTCCGGCTTCACATCTTTCTTTTCATTGTAGGTAAAGTTGTTTACATTATAAGTAGCCAGTTCCAGTTCCTCCTGCAGCTTTTCTTTTACTTTATCTTTTGATAAGCTGCTTATTAAATCATGCAAATAGTCTTGCCGAATGGCAGTATAACGGGTATCTACAACCGCAGTTAAATTTCCCTGCTCATCTACAGTGCCTTTTACAGAACGAAGCTGCAAATTTTCTTTCACACCATACCTGGGCGTTTGCACCAAAGTACCACCTTGCTCACATATCACCAATGCTTTGCGGTTGGCTGTAAAATCGCTTACATATCCTGCCGGCAATGTCTGGTTGGTACACTCCAGCCACATCGTATCTTTTTGCAGCGGCACCGATAAAATTACATGGTTGAATTGCTGAGAAGGAAAATCATCAATAATGCGATTGCGGCTGCCGGCATTTACTAACGTATAATACGATTGGATACCGGCTGCTTTCAGCAAGCTATACATATAATTCGTTAATGCTTTGCAATCGCCATATCCGTTTTGCGCTACATAGTTCGCATCAAACGGTTGCCAGCCGCCAATGCCCAGTTGCACGCCTACATAACGGGTATGTTGCTGAAGATACTGATACAGCACTTTAATTTTTTCCTGGTCGGTGGTAAGTCCGGCAGTAAGTTCCTGCACTTTTTGCTTAACAGCTTCGGGCAATGCATCGCGGTCTTTTTTAAGCGAATACACAAATTTGCTAAACTCCTGCCAATTGCTCATATTGCCTTTATATCCTTGTATTTCAAATTCGGTTGGGCCAAAAAAGATCACCGTAGTCAGCTCCTGCCAAGCCGGTGCAGCATAGGTGCTTTTGATAGCTGTTAAATTGCTTACCTGCCAGGTGGTAACTGTTTTATTTTTCTCGGTACTTACCAATGGCTGGCCGTTGTAGTTAAACACTTTATTCCGTACTACATAATTAGCCGGAGCTACCAATGTAAAGGAGCTTTTTTCTACCGAGAAATTTTCATCTTCCTGCGGCAACCAGTGCGGGAAAAAAAGGGAATTATTATACTGGATCTCTACTTCGTATTCGACCGTATATGGATATTCTTTGTAGTAAAAATTATGCATTTTTACCCTATGATCATCCATCAGGTCATTATTATCTACACCGCTCCTATCCTGGATTTCCTTGCTTTTCAGCCTCTTTATCAGTTTACCATTGCCATCATATAAAGCTCCGTCGATAGATTTTATTTGTTTCAGCTTATCGTAATATTCGGAGAAGGAGGCATTGTCATTTCCATTTTCATTTAAAACAGTCAATGCATACTTCCGGTGCAAAATGGTTTCACCGGTACTGATGATCTCAAACCGCACTTCTTCCAATCTTTTTACCACATTGGCATCTTTTAAAAGAGCGGCAGGTATGGCACTGGCCGCATAAGGTGTTTCGCTGGCATAGCAGAAGTTCACAAAAGCCAAGGTAACTGCCGTTAATAGGTATCGCATAGTGGGGTGTTATTTTTTCTTTTTAAAAACAATTTGCTCGTTGTGTTTACTCACCACCAGGTTAAAGAACTCTCTTAAATAATTATATTCATCCGGTTGAAATATAGCCCTGTTTAATTTTAATTTTGAGCGCAACGAAATAATATTTCCCGAACGTGCTACCAAATACTCAAACATACCATCGTTGTCTTCATTTAGTTTTACCCGTACCGATTTTGGTAATTCATCCACCTCGTATCCATCCGGAACTTCCATAGTAAGCGTATAGGTTTGATCGGGGACATACGGCATTTCAACAGGATAAAAACGTTCGGCAGATTTAAATGGGTTTTGTTTATAACCTTCTGTCATCATGGGGCTGAAATAAATGATATCGTCATGAGCTTTGGAAATATCAAATGAGTAATGCATGGTTACCGGATCTTCGTAGCGACTAAGCGAATCGAAGGTTGGCTTTTCAAGCTCAAAGCCTTCACTATACTCTTTTTTTAAATTTTTATAATAGGAATCCTCTCCTTTTTCTTTTAGCTCATCACGCAAGCTGCATGATGCATAGTAGCCAAACGTATTGTTCAAGCTGCCAATCCATTTTCCTTTATCATCGTTGGCAATAATAACCGAGGTATTCGTTTGCTCTTTCAAAGAATCGGATATAAAATATAAAGATGTCGCAGCCTCGTTAACTACCCTGGCAGATCCGTTATAACATTCATATGGCAACTTGCCAAACCCAAGCCTGTCGTGGCTTGCATCGAGGTAGTAATTCTTACCGTCAATATTTGCCTGGCAAACTACATAGTTGAAGCGTGCCATAATAGGATATACTTCATAAGCAAACGGATGCGAACGGGTACTTAACAGCACAGGATCGGCAATAATATTACTGCGTTTAAGCATGGCCGTTAACAACAGGTTCACTTCTGCCACGCTTCCTTTTCTTGTTTTAAAAACGTTCTTTAGTGTTTGCTGGGTTCTTATAGCCATGTAATTGGTGCAGGAAAAATTATCACGTACATATCCATATATTTTCCTTGCCTTTTCCATATCAGTTGCAGCACTGCCAACTGCCTCTTTTATAGCGTCGGATAGCCAGGCATTGTTGTTGGTTAACTCATTTCCAAAATCATCGCTTTCCATCAGTTCCTTAGTAGCATCGGGCCAACTACCCATTATTTTTTTATCTACTAAAGGATAGGTATATGCCGAAAGCTGAAACTCAACCCTGGACAAATGATTTTCTAATGTAGAGGTGTAGTTCTCTTCTTTCAATGCCGGCACATCTTTCATTACCCACCTGGTATCGTACTCTGTACAGCTAATGCTGGTAGTTTCCGATTGTTCGGTAGTCCGCTCATCTTTAACATTAAAAATGGCTGGTTTTTCTTTATGATCTTTTATAAAAAAAGGCCGGTATCCCTGCGAAAGTGTTATGTAATTAAAAAATTGAGGAATCGCGGTTTTATACTCGCTCCACAATCTTGGAGCGCTGCCCTGAAAATCCCAAGGTTCCAGGTTAAAGTAAAAATCAGATAATACCTTGTATTCATATTCTACAATAGAACCTTCTTTTACATTAGGAAATGTGAACTTGCTCCTGGAGTGCTTCTTATCAATCTGTTCGTTAAATATGCCCGACTTATCAAGTTTGGTTTCTGTTACCTTTCCATTTTCCAAATTGTAGGTAACGGCTTTTATGTTTTGTATCTTTTCCTGGTCATTTCCTTCGTTATACAAAGGAATTTCTGCGTCGGCATAGGCATATCCATTTTTATTGAGTATGTGTATGCGCTTGTGGCGGGTATATTCAAACGAAAACCAGCCTTTGCTATTTCCTACAATTTCTGAACTGCCAATATCAAACAGCACTACAGCATCGGCGCTGCTGTCAATAGCGTATACTTTCTTTTGTAGATCTTCGGGTGAAATTTTACCAAATTTGGAGTTAGGAGCTTCCTGCGCATTTAGAGTATTTGCACAGTAAAGCAAGGCAATCGTAAGCAGTTTTTTCATAGCAATTGGATTAAGGTAGCGCCAATATCTAAATTATTTTTGTGATCTGCAACACTGTTAAGCATTTGTTATCCATTGGTATCCTTAAATTTTACTTTTTGTATGCTGTATCTTGTCTGCTAATAACCTTTGCATTTTTATGTACGAGCATAGATCACAGCCGGTCATTCCTTTACGAATTTTTTACCAACGGGTGCTAAAGAATCTGGTGGTAGCCTGCAGCATATTGGCCGTATGTTTAATTATCGGCATAGTAGGATACCATTATTTGGCACCGGCTTCCTGGATTGATGCGTTTCATAATGCCTCCATGATATTGAGTGGTATGGGTCCTGTTATTGAAATAAAAACCACCGGCGGTAAAATATTTTCATCCTTATATGCTCTTTTCAGTGGTGTGGTATTTGTTACCAACATCGGTGTTATATTAGCGCCGGTTATTCATCGGTTAATACATCGAATGCATGTACATACCTAATGCTGCTGCAATGTTCTACTTTTGCAACCGGAGTTTTACCAGTGCATCATACCGACATACATACTAAATTTATAAAAGAGCTGGCGCTGCAGGCGGGTTTCGATTATTGCGGTATTGCTAAGGCGCAGCCGCTGGATGATGATGCCCGAA
>JAICHT010000260.1 GCA_025924755.1 Chitinophagaceae bacterium
CTGGTGGGGCACTGTTGTGTATTTGATAGGTCATTTTGCAAAGCTGCCGGAGTTTGAGCCCATAAGTATACAACGGGTGGTCTTTACCATATTTGCCGCATCGGGTATTAATACAATGTTTTTAATAGTCAATAAAATTTACGATACCATACTCACTTACGAAAAAGAAACAGTTGAGAAGTAAGGGTGCTATTCCAATACAATTTTTATTTTACTGTTGCCAATACCCCGTCTGCGGATGTATAAATAATTGCTGATATCCTCAGGCTTTTTAAGTTTCACGTCTTTATCTTTCCATTTTATTTCAAGAGACTTTAGATCTTTTACCACAAAATCTAAGTCTTTCTTTTTCCATGTGCCAATTCCAAAAGACATATTCACATCATTAAATGGCTTTTGGCTTTTTAATTTAAATTTTACTTCCCTGGAGCCGGATATAAAAAAAGGGCTATTATAAAGGCTGTCCATATCATCGCAAATTGTCCATATTACCACAGCATCATTACCGGATTTATTTTTTATGTCAATGCGGCGCAACGGATCGCAGCCTGTTATAATAGCAAAAAGAAAAAATACTATCCAAAGTTGCTTCATAAAGTTTTAATGGTTACCAGTTTTCCGACGGGTCTTCTTCCAGGTTTTCGTGGTTGTCGCCGCCTAAACTGTAATAATTATTTTCCTCGTCCTCTTCACCTATGGCCTCATTGGCATCATCCAGTTCTGCGCCGGGTATATCCAAATCTGTATTCAAATCTTCTTCATCCACATTTTGTGGCGTACCTATTTCCGCATCTGTTGAATTTAATATGGTTATATCATCATTGGTGAGGTCGCCATCCGTTCCTTCTTTTATATCCAGGTCATCGTCCGTGGCCGGCCCAGGAATCATCGCTTCCTTCATTTTTTTTTTATCGCCATCCGCCATAAAGCGTTCACTTACATCGGTGGTATTTTTATTGTTGGGAATATTTTCCACATCCATATCCACTTTATGATTATCTGTACGTTTATCCATAATGTCTTCTTTTGCCGGGTAATGCGGATAACCCGGAAAATCCTGGTCAATTTTATTATCGTTGGAATTTTCTACTTCTTTTTTACTATCCATCGCTTTTGACGGATCATTATTTGGAATGTTATTGTTCCGCTGATTTTTGTTTTCATTCTGTTCCATAATAAAACATTTAAAAGATAGTATAAAAATGTTGTGCCGTACCGGGTAGCCTATTTAAAAATTACCCATTCCTGTTTAAATTTTATACTTTAAAATATTGCAACACTTTAATATTCCTTCTATTATAAGGTATATATAATGAAAAGAAGGGCAAACCATGGGCTATATCAGTAAATGAAAAGCACACCGTAATAGTGTGCTTTATACTCATGTAGATGCTTTATAAATTTACTTAGCCATTTTCTTCTTCAAGTTCTCATCTATGGCATCTAAAAATTCTTCGGTATATAAAAAGTCGGTACCGTGCTGTACTTTCCCGGGCTTAATAGTTAAGGCCAAATCCTTGGTCATTTTGCCGCTTTCCACTGTTTCAATACAAACGGCCTCCAGCGCATTGCAAAAATCAACGAGCTCCTGGTTGTTATCCAGCTTGCCTCTAAAAGCCAAACCTCTAGTCCACGCAAATATGGATGCAATAGGATTAGTAGAAGTAGGGTTTCCTTTTTGATGTTCGCGATAATGACGGGTTACCGTACCATGTGCCGCTTCTGCTTCCATAGTATTGCCATCGGGTGTTACTAATACAGAGGTCATTAATCCTAATGAGCCAAAGCCCTGTGCTATCGAATCGCTTTGCACATCACCATCATAGTTTTTGCAAGCCCATATAAAGCCACCATTCCACTTCATGGCGCTAGCCACCATATCATCAATCAGCCGGTGCTCATATACAATACCTGCCTGATCAAATTTCTGTTTGAACTCGGCATCATATATTTCCTGGAAAATGTCTTTAAACCGGCCGTCGTATTTTTTAAGAATGGTGTTTTTTGTACTTAAATACAGCGGCCATGCTTTTTGCAACGCCATATTCATGCAGCTTCTGGCAAAGCCGCGAATGCTTTCATCCGTATTATACATGGCAAGGGCTACGCCGCCATCGCCTGTAAAATTATATACTTCATATTCCTGCTTTTGACCGTCTTCTCCTTCAAACGTAATAGTAAGTTTTCCTTTTCCTTTTACTACAAAATCCGTAGCGCGGTATTGATCGCCAAAGGCATGACGGCCTACAATGATGGGCCGGTCCCAGGTAGTTACCAGCCGGGGAATATTTTTGATTACTATCGGTTCGCGAAAAACAGTGCCGTCCAAAATGTTGCGGATAGTTCCGTTAGGGCTCTTCCACATTTGTTTTAAATGAAACTCTTTTACACGGGCTTCATCAGGAGTGATGGTGGCGCATTTTATACCTACTCCATATTGCTTAATGGCATTTGCAGCGTCAACAGTTACCTGGTCATTCGTTTGATCGCGGTGTTCTACGCCCAGGTCGTAATACTTGATATCTACTTCTACGTAAGGCAATATCAGCTTGTCTTTGATATACTTCCAGATGATGCGGGTCATTTCATCACCGTCCAGTTCTACTACCGGATTGGCCACTTTAATTTTCTGCGTCATATAATTCAATATGGTTTGGTTTTAAATAAATGGCTGCGAATTTACTATTTTAATTGTAGTAGTCGCCTGCCGTCTTAAAGTGTTTTTAAATTAGGTTTTTGCCACTCAATCATGCTCTGGTAATTACAATCCTTTTTGTATAAGTAAAATCTACTTTTTATAGTCAAACTGGAATATATAAGGCGGGGTGCCATTTTTCCCTTCTGTGCTTATATAAAGCGTCCCATCAGGCGAAAAACACAAACCTTCCGGCTGCGCCATCAAATCTTTATCAATAAATTGAACTGATTTTAATTCGCCCTTATAGCTATACTGCGCCAGGCATTTGGTATCTTTTGTAGATAGAATATAAATATCGTGTGTCACTGGGTGCACGGCAATAGCAGAAGGATAAAAATCTACTTTCTGATCGGTAACATTTTTGAAATCTTTTTTATGCAGTAATAAAAAGGGTGCATCCTGCAAACTGCCGGAGTTGATATCAAACATATATACCGACCGGGTAGATTTCTTTTCATCTTCCACATCCGATTCGTTTTTGCAGGCAATCAATAAGTTTTTAGAAACAGGATCATAGCAAATGCCTTCTGTATTGTTTCCTTTTTTTAAAAAGGTTTTTACTTTATCAACCTGCGGTTTATCATTCCAGTTATTAATTTTATATACACCACCATGGCTCCATAGCGCATAGGCAGTGCCATTGGCAGTAGTTACATCTTCAATATCAAATTTATCGCCGGTTTCAGGTCCAAAAGGAATGGTTTTTTCAATAACAGCCTTGTCATCCAAACGGACTAAATATAAATTGGGATGCAGATCTTCAATTACCAATAAATGGTTTTTATCAATCCAAGTATTGCCTGAAATTTCTGAGAGGTTATCGGGTAATACCCATTTTTTTTGAGGACTTGATAGGTCGTACGTATAGGAGACTGTGGTTGATGGAGTAACAGCAGTATTTGTCGCAGTATCCTTTTGCTTTAAAGTTGAATTTGAATCTGAGGAACCGCAGGAGCAAAATATTGATACCACCGCAAGCAATTTTATCCAATTATAGATCATAATACCATTTTGACTTTGTTTACTACAATAGTATGCCAATAGCAGTGCTGCACCGTCAATAACATAACAGTAACATGCAGCAACTATAGTTTTAAAACGGATTTATTTTGCCGCTTGCTACGCTCTTACTATTAAAACCGGGATCTTTAACTGATGCCGTACCGCCTCTATAGTGGTGCCATAAATCCAGTCTTTTATGCCTTTATGCCCATGCGCTCCGATAATTAATAACTCTGCATCAGTTTGTTTCACCAGCTTTACAATTTCCTTTGTTCTATTTTTAAATCCTAACACTCCTTTTGCCAGCACCCCTTTGCCATTTAAAAGTTGCACATACTCATCGAGCTTTTGCTGGTCTTTACGGGTTTCAAAATCGTCCGCATCTGTACCAAATATATTGGCAGAAACACTTTCTACCACATGGATTAACACCAGCATCGTGTTTGCAGAAGCTTGTCCCATGGCATGAGACAACAGGTATGCATCGGTCTTACTAAAGTCCAGGGCTACAGCAATAGTGGCATACACAGGCGCTTCAATATGCTCTGGCAGCGCAGGTACTACAGTATTGTGTACGTGTAAAGAAGCCGGGATCATCTTTCTGCGTACCAGCGGGTAAAAAAAAGTAGTGACCAATAAAAATACATATCCGGCTCCCCCAGCCAAAAGAATGCTTTTTCCAAAAACGGACTGACTGTTTGCAAAGATGGTGCTGCTTTGCTCGATAGCCATTTTAATGTTTAAATAAACCAATACGGCTGTTATTAACCAGGCGGTCAGCTGCATTAATGGTTTGATAGTAAATGTGCCCATTTCCTGCCTATTGCTTACAATATGTATCAGCGGAATTATAGCGAAGCCTAATTGCAGGCTTAATAAGACCTGGCTGAAGATTAGCAACTGATCAATATTATTTTCACCATATACCAGGATGACAATAACCGCGGGTGCAATAGCAATGATGCGGGTAAGCAAGCGACGCATTAATGGGTTGATGCGCAGGTTTAAATAACCCTCCATCACAATCTGGCCGGCAAGCGTGCCAGTAATGGTAGAACTTTGGCCCGCAGCAATTAACGCGATAGCAAACAAAATAGGAGCTAAGCGGGAACCCAAAAGTGGTGATAGTAACTGATGGGCTGTTTTAATAGCCGCCACATCGGTACGTCCGGAGATAAAAAATACGCTTGCAGCTAGTATCAATATGGCCGCATTTACTAAAAAGGCGAGGTTAAGGGCTACTGTGCTGTCGATAAAATTAAGCTTCAGTGCTCTTTTTATTCCGGCATCACTGCGTTTTATTTTTCGGGTTTGCACCAGTGCCGAATGCAGGTACAGGTTATGTGGCATTACTGTAGCACCAATAATTCCAATAGCAA
>JAICHT010000261.1 GCA_025924755.1 Chitinophagaceae bacterium
GCTCCAGCTTTTTATATATGTTTTCGGTAACCACAATACCGTCATCCACTACTAAGCCCGTAGCCAATACGATTCCTAAAAGCGTTAAGATATTAATAGTAAAACCACAAACATACATGATAAAAAAAGCGCCAATCAGCGAAACGGGGATATCGATAAGTGGACGAATGGCAATTAACCAATCCCTGAAAAACAGGTAGATAATCAGTACCACCAGTATAAAGGAAATAATCAGCGTTTCCTGCACTTCCGATATGGAGTTTTTAATAAACTTCGTTTGATCTAAAGCAATATTTAACTTGATATCAGAAGGCATTTCCGATTTTATCTGGTTGTAGCGTTTATAAAACTCGTTGGAAATAGCTACGTAGTTGGTACCCGGCTGCGGCACTATAGCCAGGGCAATCATAGGAATGCCGCTCTCTTTCAAAATCGTTTCTTCGTTGGCAGGACCTAGGACGGCCTCGCCGATATCATTGATTTTTACCTGGCTGCCGGCACTGTCCTTAACAATAATATTGTTGAATTCATCTTCAGTAGATAATCGGCCAAACGTACGTACCGTAAGCTCTGTAGCATTACCCGAAATCTTACCTGAAGGCAATTCGACATTTTGTTTTTGTAAAGCAGTTTGAACGTCAGTAGGCGTAAGGTTATATGCAGTAAGTTTTTCGGGATCCAGCCATATACGCATGGCATATAATTTTTCGCCCCATACCTGTATGGTACTTACACCGGGAATGGTTTGCAGCCTTTCCATTAATACGTTTTCAGCCCAGTCGGTAATTTGCAGTTGGTTGCGAGTATTGCTTTGCACGGTCATGGAAAGAATAGCATCTGCATTCGCATCTGCTTTTGATACTACCGGCGGTGCATCCAGATCGGTAGGTAACTGGCGGGTAGCTTGCGACACTTTATCCCGCACATCACTGGCGGCAGCTTCTAAATCAACTCCCAATTCAAATTCAATATTGATACTGCTGGAGCCCTGGCTGCTGGACGAGGTGATATTTTTGATACCGGCAATACCGTTAATTGCTTTTTCAAGCGGTTCGGTTATTTGCGATTCAATGATATCGGGGTTGGCGCCGGAGTAGCTGGTACGTACGTTTACATTGGGCGGATCAATAGCCGGATAATCCCGAACACCCAGAAATTTAAATCCGATTACGCCAAATACTACAATAATAATACTGAGTACTATAGCTAAAACCGGCCGGCGCAAACTCAGTTCTGAAATGTTCATAAGATTCCAGTTAAGGTTTAGTAATATTTTTAACCACTACATTAACATCAGGTTTTAAACTCATTAGCCCTGTGGTAATAACCGTATCACCCTTTTTTAATCCACTCGTCACTTCTACCATGGCAGAATCTCTTACGCCGGTAACCACATCACTAAAATGCGCTTTCCCGTCTTTATATACTATAATTTGCTTGCCACGTGCTTGTGGAATAATAGCTTGTGTAGGAACCATCAGTGCATTAGGATTTGCATCAAATGTAAGATGCACTTTGGCAAAGCCACCCGGTATCAGCCCGGCCGGATCGCCTTTAACGCGTGCCCGTATTGTTAGGTTTCTGGTATTTTGCTCCACGCCTGAAGCCGTTGCAAATACTACTGCCGTATAATCTTTATCGCTGCCGCCAATATTGAAATGGATACTCTTTCCGTTCTTTATTTGCGATGCGTATTTTTCAGGTACGCTAAAATCAATTCGTAACCCGGTTGTTTTTTGAATGGAAGTAATAACAGTTTGTGGAGTTACATAAGCGCCGATACTTACTTGTTTTAAACCCAGCTTGCCATTAAAAGGCGCCCGGATGATGGTTTTAGCAATATTGGTATTTATAATATCAAGGTCGGCTTTTATATTGCTGGCCTGTAGAGTGGTGGTTTCATAGTCTTCCCGGCTGATGCCGCCTATCTTTAAAAGCTGTTCGTGGCGGTTAGAAGTTTGGTTGGCAATTTTTAATTGTACTTCCAGTTTTTTTCGTTGCGCCTGCAGATCGGCGTCGTATAATTTTGCGAGTACGGTTCCTTTTGTTACGTAAGCTCCTTCTTTGATATAAAGTCCGGTGATTCTTTCTGAAATTTCGGGATGAATATCTGTAGATTCTTCTGCTACCAAAGAGCCGGGAACGTCAATAGATTCACTGACATACCGGGATTGTACTATATAGCCATCTACATGAGCAATGGGCCGGGCTTCACCCCTTTTTTCCATGGCTGCTTCTTTCTTTTTTTCGGTATTGCAGCTCGTAAGTGAAAAAGAATAAAAAATGACAAAGAGTAACAGGTAACTAAAATAAGATAATCTCACTTGAATTCAATTGGTATTTGAGCGGCAAAACTAACCACTTCTTAAAAGATAATACTTTAAATACTTGATAAAAGGCAAGGGATTAACGTTAATTAACCTTGTGGAGCGGCCACTACCGACAGCGTTTGTTTTATTTTATTGGCTTTGTGTATAAGATCCTGCTTATCTGCACTTAATATGGTTACATGTCCCATTTTGCGGCCAGGTTTCGTTTGTAATTTTCCATATAAATGAACAAATGCGTTATCGATGGTCAATACATCTTCCAAGCCGATATATGCCACATCACCGGTTTGGTCTTCGCTGCCTACAAGATTAACCATAGCCGATGGAAGAATGCAGGAAGGATTACCCAGCGGATAGTTTAATATAATCCGCCACAACATATCAAATTGCGAGGAATAATTGGCTTCAATAGTATGGTGGCCGCTGTTGTGTACCCTTGGCGCTATTTCGTTTACAAATACATCGTCGCGCTGGTCTACAAAAAGCTCCACGGCAAACAACCCGGGCGATTGCAAGTGCCGCACTACCGATAAGGCAATGGCTTCTACCTTCCAAAGCACTTCTTTGGTAACCGGCGCCGGGCATAGCTGGAAATCGAGTAGGTTGAGCCTGCGGTTAAACATCATTTCAACAGGCGGATACAAAACAGTTTTGCCATTTTGGCCCACCGCCACTATTTGCGATATTTCTTTTTTAATATCAATTTTTTTTTCCAGCACACTAGGTTCATCAAAGCCCAGGTTTTCCATTTGCAGGCTTTCAATTATTTGCACCCCTCTGCCATCATAGCCTCCCGTGGCTAACTTTTGTACACCAGGTAGCAGATTAGCCCAAGTGGAAATTTCACTTTTAGATTGAAGAACGGTAAACGCCGCAGTTGGAATGGCATTAGTTGCATAAAACTGCTTTTGTAAAATTTTATTATTGATAATGCGCAATACCGCTGTTTTTGGAAAAATAGTTACGCCTTCCTGCTCCAGTTTTTCCAGCGCATCCACATTAACGTTTTCAATTTCAATAGTAACGGCATCCAGGTTTTTGCCAAAGTTGTATACTGCATCAAAGTTGCGGATATCACCCCTGGTAAAATATTGGCATAAATGCGCAGCCGGGCAATGATCATCGTTTTCCAGCACGTGCGTTTCCACCGGATAATTGGCTGCCGCCTGCAATAACATCCGGCCTAATTGACCACCGCCTAAAATTCCAACTTTTACCATGTGGCAAATGTAGCAAAGCCATTGTGTATTTGGCGTAAGAGTTGTGCCTATATAGTAATAAACCTCAAGAAATGTATCCTTTAAACACCTCACAGGATTTAAGACCATTAATAAAAGATATAGGAGACGCAAATGTAGTAATGCTGGGAGAAGCTTCGCATGGCACACATGAATACTATACCTGGCGTACTGAAATATCAAAGAAACTCATACAGCAAAAGGGCTTTTCGTTTATTGCCGTAGAAGGCGACTGGCCGGATTGCTATAAAATAAACCGGTTTGTGAAAGGATATAAGGACGCGGGTGATGATATAAGGAAGGTACTGATGCACTTTGACCGGTGGCCTACCTGGATGTGGGCCAACTGGGAGGTAGCGGCACTGGCCGAATGGCTTAGAGAACATAATACAGGTTTGCCTGCCGATAAAAAAGTAGGATTTTACGGATTGGATGTATACAGCTTATGGGATTCGATGTATGCCATGATCGATTACCTGGAAAAGGAAGACCCGCAGGCAGCACAATCGGTAAAGTTAGCTATCAAATGTTTTGAGCCCTACGAAGAAAATGAACAGACTTATGCCCGCTATTCGTTAACCGAACATTCCTGCCGGGATAAAGTATTAGCCATGCTTAAGGAAATCCGGATGAAAGCCCAATTTTTAGATGGTGACAGGGAGGCAGGATTTAATACAGAGCAAAATGCTATCATAGCGGTGAATGCAGAAAAATATTACCGCAGCATGATGGGGTTTGACAACGAAAGCTGGAATATTAGGGACACCCATATGATGGAAACGCTGGACCGCCTGATGCAGTTTCATGGCCAGGGAGCAAAAGGCATTGTATGGGAGCACAACACCCATATTGGCGATGCAAGGGCTACCGATATGCACCGGTCGGGTATGGTGAATATTGGTCAATTGGCAAGAGAGCAATATGGACCTGATAGCGTATACTTGGTAGGCTTTGGCTCTTACCAGGGATCGGTAATAGCAGGGGAAGCGTGGGGTGCACTGATGCAGGAAATGAAAGTGCCAAAGGCCAGGAGCGGCAGCGTGGAAGACCTGTTACATTCGGAATCTGAAGAAAATCAGCTACTGTTATTTAGAGAAGGCCGGAGGGAAGTCTTTCAAAAGAGGATTCCGCATCGGGCAATAGGCGTTGTATATAGCCCGGAAAATGAACGGTATGGCAATTATGTGCAGTCTATAATGGCCAGCCGGTATGATGCTTTTGTTTATATTGATAAAACAAAAGCAGTGCATCCATTACACCTTAAACCGCATGATACCGAAATGCCGGACACTTATCCGTTTGGTGTATAATTGAAAATAAAAAATAAGAGATTCTATCAGGCGATTTTTCCAAATCTTGGGCAATAATTTTCTTTTTTTGGCAGTTGCCTTGTTCCCGCTTTTAAAAAGGATATAATATTATACGATTTTGTATGGCAGAAAGGACAAGCATGAACATCACCGGCTGAATCTACATACACACTACGGCTACCGGAAAAACAACC
>JAICHT010000262.1 GCA_025924755.1 Chitinophagaceae bacterium
ATGTGCTATGCAAAATCGATCTCTTTTAAAGCAGTTTGAAGTCATCAGGCACTAATCGAAATTAAATTAGGATATTTTAAAACAAATTAAAAAGCAGGCAACTTCAACGATGTTTATTCTGCATATTCATTAAGTCTGATTGTAAAGAAAAGTTCCAGCGTAAGCAATTGCCCAATCTCCGGTAAAACCTTTATTATTAAAGTTATGTTTTGGCAGGCATTCTTCTATTTCATCGCCTATATATCCTCCGTAATATTCGCCTTTGCGATTGGAATAAAGTATAAGGTGTACATAAATAAAAAGACCTCGCAAATGCGAGGTCTTTGTGGGAGCACACGGGTTCGAACCGCGGACCCTCTGCTTGTAAGGCAGATGCTCTAAACCAGCTGAGCTATGCTCCCTTTTCCCGTTTGGGAGTGCAAATATAAGAGCTAAACAATTACTGAAAAATTTTTTTAAACAAATTAGTCGCTAAATTTTCCAATCAATAATCTGGTTCCGGTAATCTTCCTGTGCAGGAGTCAAAATGCGAATATAATTATCGGTGTATCCTTCCATCATTCCGTTTTTCTCACCTTTTTCAAATAATACTTTTCTTGTCTGCCCCTGGTGCTGCTCGGTGAAATATTGCATCTTTAAATAGCTTAAGTTGCGCAACTGCTTGTTTCGCTGATGCCGTAAAGCCATAGGTACTATATGCGGAATTTCTAATGCCTTGGTATGTGGCCTTTCCGAATAGGTAAATACATGGAGATACGAAATATCCAGGGCATGTAGAAAATCGAATGTTTCTTTAAAATGCGCATCGGTCTCTCCCGGGAACCCGACTATCACGTCCACGCCAATAGCACAATGCGGCATTAGCGCTTTTACCAGTTGCACCTTTTCTGCATACAATTCTCTTTTATACCGCCGCCGCATCAATCCTAAAATTTCATTGCTGCCACTCTGCAATGGAATATGAAAATGCGGCATAAACTTTTTGCTTCCGGCCACAAATTCTATAATAGGTTGCGTCAGCAAATTGGGTTCAATAGAAGAAATGCGATAGCGTTCGATACCATCCACTTCATCCAGTTGCACTATCAAATCATAAAATGAAGCATCGGTTTTCTTGCCATCGCCGCCCTTACCAAAATCACCAAGATTCACGCCTGTCAGCACTATTTCTTTTATCCCTTTTTGCGCCAGTTCATTGGCAGTATGTACTACATTAGCAATACTATCACTACGGCTGCGTCCCCTTGCCATAGGGATGGTACAAAAGGAGCAATTATAATCACAGCCATCCTGCACTTTTAAAAAAGTTCTGGTACGGTCATTTAAAGAATAGGAGGCATGAAAGCCGCTTACTTCTTCAATATCACAACTGCTTATTTTGGTAGAATCACCCTTGGTAAGTTCCTTAAGATGAGCCGATAAATTAAATTTTTCCGCAGCGCCCAATACCAGGTCTACACCAGGTATTTCTGCAATTTCTTTGGGCTTTAGCTGGGCATAGCAGCCGGTAATTACTACCAGGCTTTGGGGTGTATTTCGCTGAATGCGCCGCACTAAATGCCGGCATTCCTTATCGGCGTTTTCAGTAACCGAACAGGTATTGATTACATACACATCAGCGGCCTCTTCAAACGATGTTTTTATAAAGCCTTCACCTTCCAGTTGCCGGGAAAGGGTAGAGGTTTCAGAAAAATTAAGTTTGCAACCCAGTGTGTGAAATGCTACAGTACGCCTCGTTTCCATGAAGCGCAAAGGTAATACTTATAAAAACTTTTAAAACCTGCCTTTTGCATAGTAGTGTTAATATGGGGTTTACGCCGAATATAGTACCTTGCAGCATGTTTAGGTTTTCAAAACATAGTAAATCCTGTTTGCTGGCTTATTTCCTCAATCTTATTTCTTCTGCAGATTGCGGATTGCCCGATTACTGATCGGCTGCAATTGATCCGCTTTACTTTCTCTAACTTATCTTTTAACCAAAACATTTTGTTATGCCTTCGGATACGAATGGTTTATATATTGATTCTGAAATTGGCTCGCTAAGAAAGATTTTAATACACAGTCCTGACGGCGGCATCGGAAAAATTATTCCAAGCACCTTCGCCGATAATCTATATGATGACATCGTGCATTTAAAAAACATGCAGAAAGAATATAATCACTATGTAAAATTGTTATTGTATTTTTTAGATCCTGATAAAATTGCATACATCAACGAATATCAAAAAAACAGCGCTATAAATAAACGCGGCAATTGTTTTATTCCAGGTAAAAAAGAATATTTTAATTCGGATAAAGTATTAGAGGCTCAAAACCTACTGGAAGAAATTGTAAAAGACGAAAAGGTAAGGCTGAGGCTGGTTTCGGCAATATGTTCTTACGAAGAATCGAGCTTTGCTATTCAGCAAAAACTAGAGGCTATAGAAGATCCTGCCTACCTGGCGCGGGTAATCATAACCGGTATATTGCCATCCAAAGAAGATAGGGACGAAGAATATATTTTTCCACCTATACCCAATTTTATTTTTACACGGGATATCGGCATTATGATAAAGGATCATATTCTTTTAAGCCGAATGGCCACCACAGCCCGAAAACGCGAATCGTTAATCACCAAATTTTTGGCGCTATATTATTTCTTTAAAGACCAGCCCAATAAAATAATTGAAATTATTGAAGACTGCGATTTCTTTTTGTATGAAGAACTGGAACGCAAGCAGCAGTTCGTGTCTATTGAAGGTGGCGATATTATGATGATTCATCCCAAGCATTTGCTGATAGGATGCAGTGAACGGACATCGCCCAATGCAGTAAACGAAATGGTGCATACCATATTTAGTAAGGAATTGGGTATAGAAAAAATATCGGTGGTAAAAATTCCGATGAAGCGGGCCCAGATGCATATTGATACCATTTTTACACAAGTAAAAAGAAATGTGTGGGTGATGTATGGCCGTTATTCTGAAAACATATTAAAAGCCGAAAGCAGCATCAAAATGTCCTATCTTAATAAGGTGATGCATTCGTCTTTTCACAACGAAATTGATGAAACCGAGATCCTGCAATTCTATAAAAATGAAACAGAAAACTACCAGCGCAATAAAGATTATCTGGTAAAAGGGAAACTACCCGGCCTGGAATCGCTGCTGCGCCAAATTAGTGAAGTGGACTTTGGTTGTGCGCCGGATGATGTAACGATCATCTATAGTGGCAACAATGTTTTTCCACATGACGACCGCGAACAATGGACGGACTCCTGTAATGTAGTAGCATTAAAAGAAGGGGTGGTAATAGGTTATGACAGGAACGATCGTACTTCCGCAGCTTTTAAAAACGTCGGTTTCGCGGTAATGACTACTACAGAAGCCTTTGAAAAATTTGAAAAAGGTTTATCGCCACAAAGCCTGGAAAATACATTGATATTATTGCCTTCAGCAGAACTGTCGAGAGCCAGAGGCGGATCGCATTGTATGAGTATGCCCTTGCTGAGAGATCGTATTGGTTAAAATTTATTTGAACGAAATTTTATTACATGAACACAACGTCTCACATATTAATGATCCGGCCGGTAAATTTTTCTTTTAACGAACAGACCGCTGTTAATAATGCGTTCCAGGTTAGTGGAGCAAAAGAAAATGTACAGAGCCTTGCAGAAAAGGAATTTGATGATATGGTGTCTTTGTTGAAAGCGCATGACATTGATATAATAGTAATAAACGATACCCCCGAGCCATTTACCCCCGATTCTATTTTTCCGAACAACTGGATTTCTTTTCATGCTGGCGGAACGGTGTGCCTGTATCCTATGTTTGCCGAAAACAGGCGACTGGAAAGAAAACCCAATGTGATTCAATCACTGGCCAACCAGTTTCGCATTAATAATACAATTGATTTATCGGTATACGAGCAGGAAAACAATTACCTGGAAGGTACGGGAAGTATGGTATTGGATCGGGTAAACAAAATTGCATATGCCTGCCTCTCACCAAGAACCGATAAAAAATTATTAGAAACATTTTGTGAAAAGATGCAGTATGAACCGGTTTCTTTTTATGCATATGATGCTTTGGGCGGCCTTATATATCATACCAATGTGATGATGTGTGTTGCCGATAAATTTGTAGTGATCTGCTTGGATTCTATCAGGGATGAAAAAGAAAGAAAAGCGGTATCCAACAAAATAGAATCTTCCGGCAAAAGGCTTATTGAGATAACCGTAGACCAGATGAATCATTTTGCCGGCAATATGCTGCAGGTGCAAAATAACCGGGGCGACCTTTTTTTGGTAATGTCTTCGCAAGCCTACTACACATTGACTGAAAAACAATTGACGGAATTGACTTCCTTTAATAAAATCTTACATGCCAACCTCAAAACTATTGAAGCAAACGGCGGCGGCAGTGCCCGTTGTATGATGGCTGAGATTTTTTTAGACAAGCTTTAATAATATAATTTGATATGGGCTTTTAAGTAATTATGATGTAAAAAGCCCATATCAAATTATTGCAAATTGATACTAAATTTTACAGCACGGGTGCCGCTTCCGGCTGTATGGTTTTAAGGCCTAGTATCTTGCTGGTTCGTGCTCTTACTTCACGGCACAGCGTCGCATTATCACCCAAAGATTGCCCGTAAGAAGGAATCATTTCTTTTATTTTTTCTTCCCATTCCGGCGTATGTATCTTATTGCTAAAGCATTTTTTCATTAAACTCAGCATGATGGAAACCGCTGTGGAAGCACCCGGCGAGGCACCTAACAATGCTGCCAAACTGCCATCAGCTGCACTAACCACTTCGGTTCCAAATTCCAATATGCCTCCTTGTTCTTCATCTTTTTTAATTACCTGCACCCGCTGGCCCGCTACTTCCAGTTCCCAATCCTCCATTTTTGCTTCAGGATAATATTCCTTCAATGCACCTAACCGGTCTTCCGGCGATTGACGGACCTGGTCAATAAGGTATTTGGTTAAAGGTATATTGTGAAAACCGGCAGATAGCATCGGAAGTATATTGGCCGTTTTTATAGACATAGGTAAATCCATAAACGATCCGTTCTTCAAAAACTTGG
>JAICHT010000263.1 GCA_025924755.1 Chitinophagaceae bacterium
ATAAGTAAATAAGTCCTTTTCCATTATTTTTATATTAAAAGCTTGTTCAGGCGAAAAGCATTTGGATACCGGTTTTACATTCTTACCTGTTTGCTTCTCATCATGTAAAAGAAAAGGCCGCCGAGTGGCGGAACAACTATTACAAGTATCAACCAAAACATTCCGGACCTGGAGTTAATGCCAAGGGTTTTAACCACATCGGTGATGCTCCATACCCAGTGTATACCTCCTAAAATAACACCGCCAATCAATACTACATCGCTTGCGCGGTAACCATTTGCTTTTAAACCAATGCCAATAAAAATTAAAACAATACTTACAATACCCAAAATAAAATTCGGATTTTTCATGTTTTTCATAATACCTGTTTTTTGTTCATCTGTAAATACTGATCCGATCTCACAATTACCATTATCAAAAAATTATACCATTTATTTTAGCGGTTCAATGAAAACTGCTCTGGCACTGTTACTTTTTTACCGGCAATCTGCTTGCTGATAATTTGAGCCGCTACTACACTAAAGGTAATTCCATTACCACCATACCCCAATGCAAAATAGGTATCCGGCCTCTCCGGAATACAACCAATATATGGCAATCCATCTTTAGTAGTTCCAAAAGTACCTCCCCACTTAAAATCGGTTATAAATGAAATGTCCGGAAAGAGCTTTTTAAAACTTTGATGGAGTAGCGATGCTTTTTTATTTAAACGTGCAGCTTGTTCATGTTCGTTTATGTACGGGGAATCTTTGCCACCAATAAGCATCCGCTGGTCAGGAGTGGTACGCAGGTATAAATAAGGATTGGCAGTTTCCCATATCAAACTGTTTTTATACCAAAGTTCTTTTTGGCACATCGGTTCGCTTACAATGACGTAGGTGCTTTTAAGAACCTCCACTTTTTTTGGCAGGTATTGTTGCGATTCGTAACCACATGCAATTACCAGCTTCCGCGCTTTTACTGTAAAGCCCTTGTTTGTAGTTACTATGACATGGTTGTTTTTATATTCAATATGCACAGCCTCCGTTTTATCATATACACGGCAAGTGGTTTTTTGAACCTGCTGCAGTAATTGATGGGTTAGCAGATAAGCGTCTGCCTGTGCAGCATCATAGCTTAGCAACGCGGCAGGAGCATTAATGCTCAGTGTATCTTTTACATCCCGGCTATTTAAAAAAGCTGTATTAAAACCTGCTGCTTTTCTTGCCTGTTGCTCAAGCTTTAAATTTTGTACATCTTTTTGGTATGATGCATATTGAAAGCTGTATTTGTTTTCGAAGCTGCAGGCATTTTCAAATTGTTTACATATGGTTTTTAACTCCGAAATGGCTTCCAGGCAAAGGCGGTAGCTTTCTTCGGCTTTGCTTTTACCAATCAGTTTACTCAGTTTATAAAGTGGTACATCAATTTCGTATTGAAGCAATGATGTGGACGCAGACGTGCTGCCGGTGGCTACATGGCGTTTATCTAATACTATAGTGCTAATACCTTCCTTTGCCAAATACCAGCTTAGCAAAGCCCCGGTAATACCTGCTCCCAGCACAATTACTTCTGTTTCTAAGGACTCTGTTAATGAAGGATAACTGTATAAAATGCCATGCTTCAGTAATGGAAATGGATAAGTAGTATGAAGGTTCATTTAGGAATTGCTATGCATCAAACAAACAGGTAAATATTTAGTTCATCAGGTTTCTAAATGAGAAGCCGGAACCTCTTTTGATTCTCTTTTAATAATAAAAACAGCAGTGTCTTTAGGCCGAATGCCTTCGCCAGCCCTAAGCGCAAAGGTTTTTGTAAACTCTGCACCAAAGTAAAGAATCAGTGCCGTATAATATACCCACGATAATATGACAATGATTGAAGCAGCAGCACCATACGTAATATCCATATTGGCATTGCCTAAATAATACCCAATCAAAAATTTGCCTAGTAAGAAAAGCAACGAAGTAAAAAAGGCACCTATCAGCGCGTCTTTCCAGGATATAATGGCATCCGGCAAAACTTTAAAGATCACGGAAAATAAACCAGTGATTACCACAATAATCACTACCGTATTAATTATTGAAAAAAGATAGACCGTATAATTGGGAAACACTTTTGTAAGCCTGTCGCTGAGTAATGTAAGTAAAGCATTTATAATAAGCGAAACCAATAATATAAAACTCATGGCTATAACAAGCGAAAAGGAAATGAGCCGGTTGATCAAAAATTTGATCCAGCTTTTTTTTGGCTTTGCTTTTACTGACCAAATAAAATTGATGGAATCCTGCATTTCTGTAAATACACCCGTAGCTGCAATTATTAATATAACAGCACCTATAACTGCACCAGCAACGCTGGAATGATGCCGGTGAAGGTTGCCAATAATTTCCTGTATCTGCAATGCTGCTTCGCTGCCAACCAATCCGTTTATCTGGTTATATATTTTTCCCTCTACCGCCTTCTGACCAAAAAAATAACCTGCCAGCGATATAATGATAATAAGCAAAGGGCATAATGCATAAATGGTATAGTAACTTAATGAAGCACTTAACTTAAAAGCATTATCTGCCACAAAGGAGGTAGCGGTATGTTTTAATAAAATAAAGAATCCTTTTACTTTTTGCATCTGCACCATTTATATGATAAAAGAGATATAACCCAACTACATGCCTGAAGTTAAACTTATAAAAGCTTGTAGAATTTACTACACATTAAGATTTAAGCATTTAGCAGCTTCTACACAATAAACTTTGTTATAAACATAAAGTAAGTTGGCAAAATTTTTATAAGTTATCCTCATATATCAAAGCATTTTTATGAGCAGTCTGTTATACATTATTGCGGTTATTTTAATTATTGGATGGTTACTGGGCGTGTTTTACTGGAACGCTACCGGCCTCATTCATATCCTGATTGTGCTTGCTGTAATTGCATTATTGCTGGGCATTATCAGGCGGGCATAATAAACATTTTTCATATACACGGTTCATTCTATCAGCAAGGCTACAGTTAAAACTGTAGCCCTTTTTATTTGCGGGTATTATAAAATGCGGAGCATTTGAATATAAAAAGAAGAGAGGCTATCTGAATTAAATAGCCTCTCTTCTTTTGCATAAAGATGCAACGTATTATACAGCCCACGAAGCCAGCGATGCTATAGCCGATGAGCAGTTTCTGCAAGCAGAAGCGCAACTTTTAAATTCGGAGTCTTCATATTTGTCGCATATTTCAGCGCATTCTTCACATATGCCAAAACAAAGCAATGCTACCTGGTAAATGTTTTTTGATACCTGTTTAATAGATTCCAGCGTGCCCAGGCATATATGAGCGCACTCATCAATTACCTGGACGGTACGTTTTGAAAATGAGATATTTTTTTGTTGTAAATTAATTAAAAGATTTTCGCAATTGAGCCAGGCTTCCATGCAGGCGTCTGTGTATTGGCTGGTTTGATCCATTTTAATGTTTTACTACTTTTTTTTGAATGTTTTCAACGTCTTTAATAAACTGAGAAATATGCGGGTCGGTATACACTCCATATGCATCTACCAGAGTGCCTTTACTGCCATCATCAGTTTCAATTACATATAAAATTGCGTTGTCATCAGGGTTGGATGGGCCTTCAAATCTAAAGAAATTTATAACATGAACTTGCTCGGGTGTATAATTACGATTTTTTTGTAAAGATTCCAAGCCTTCTTCTGTTACTTTAAAATCTTCCGTATAGCCCTCCGTCATCATTTTGTTTAGACAGGTAGCCAAACTCTTCATATATGGCATACTGTTATTTTCATTTACTATCATAGCTGGTGTTTATTAATTTATTAATAAAATATTTTGCCAAATAATGCGCCTAAATTTTCGCTATTGATGAGAAGTTATTTCCCCAAAGAAAAGGCCGGATACAATCCGGCCTCATCCATATTAATGAAAAGCGCAAATTCCTAAATAGATTGCTTTCTTTTTTATAAAAAGCATACATCTGTTGTAATACTACTACTACATACTTTTAATGAGATGTGCTATCCATAGCATGTAAAGAATCGTTTACATTGCCTGAAGTGTCTGTCGCCATTCCATTGCTGGTATGATCTGTAGTATTCATTGTAGAATCTTCAGAAGTCATCGTATTTTGTGTGTTGGTGCTGTTGTTACAACTTATAATACACAAAACTAAAATGGCTGCTACCAACAGGTTTGTAATACTTTTCATTTTGTAAAATCTATTTGGCTATATCATGCATGTCTCTCAGCCTTTTCACTTCATCATGTCCTACTTTAAGCGTAGATTTTTGCTTTACCAGCAAGTCTCTTACAGTGCCTTCAAAGTTTACATCCGAGTTGAGTGCAGTTTCATATGCTTTCTGGGCAGCGTCTTCACCAAACTCGCAATTGCTTAAAATTGTTTTGCGGTCTTTACCAGTAAAAACTGCCTTTAAATCCATCCATACTCTATACACTTTTCCGGAGTTGGTGGTTCCATTAACAGTAGGGTCGCCGCCCAGTCGGGTTACTTCATTTCTAAGCTCGGACTGATATTGCCTGCTTTCCTGAATATATCTATGAAACAGCGTTTTTAAATCGCCGTCATCATCTTTTAATTCATCAATTCCTTTTTCGTAACCAACTATGCGATCGTTGTTAATTTCTATAAGGTCATTTAATATGCCTATTACTTTTTCATTGCTTTCCATAACACTAATTGTTTTATTGAATTATTATTTAAAAAATCATACCTGAATCAACAATCCACAATACAAAATGTTTATAAACAGTTGTAAGATTAGAATTCAAGAATTTAATTTCTATATTTATTCTGTAAACAGTTTGTTTACTATTACTAACTATTAAATTTATGATTATGGCTAAGTATTCAAAAGGTGCCGGAAAAAAAGTAAAAGATGTTATGGATGAAATGAAAGAAGGAAAGCTAAAGAGCGGTCGCAGCGGCAAAAAAGTAACCTCTCGCAAACAAGCCATTGCAATTGGTTTATCTGAAGCCCGTAAAAAAGGCGAAAAAGTTCCTGCAAAAAAAGCAGCA
>JAICHT010000264.1 GCA_025924755.1 Chitinophagaceae bacterium
AGGTTGGCAAATACTGCAGCCGTATAATCACTGCCTTCGCGGCCAAGCGTGGTGCTTTCGTTTTCGTCTGTAGCACCAATAAAACCCTGGGTCAATACTATATTAGTTTCTTTATAAATGGGTAAAATAGTATGATGTGTTTTTTCTGCAGAAACCTCCCAGTCAATACTGGCATTCCTGAAATTATTATCCGTCCGTATGATATCTCTTACATCCACCCATTGATTTGCAATGCCAACTGTATTTAGATAGGCGCTTACAATAGCAGTGGAAAGCAACTCTCCCACACAAACTACCTGGTCGTAATAATAGTTATAACTTTTTACAGGCTTGTCGTGCAGCAGCCATTCCACTTCTGTAAAAAAATCTGACAACTGCGCAATTGGTTTATTTATTAGTTGTTGTGCAATGGCAACATGCTCTTGTTTTATACCTTCAAATAACCGCAGTGCTTCCTCTTTGTCGTTATTATAAAATGCAGCAATTACCTTTTCAAGTGCATTGGTGGTTTTGCCAATAGCCGAGACAACAACCAGTAATTGCTGGTGCTGATACTGCCTTAGTATTTCCGCTACATTTTTTATCCGTTCTGCCGTACTTACCGAAGCGCCTCCAAATTTAAAAACATGCATATAAAAAGTAGAATTAAATCGTAAAGATGTGAAGATAAAAATAAGCGGCCAGTTGACATCAGCGATAAAGAAAAGAAAATTTTCTGCGGCGAATATTTGTACAAAAATTAGGATTCGGTATAACACTTACTTTTGCTAACCCGCAACTACTATAAGTAAGATGTTGTTGCAGGCATTAATAAATAATTCAGAATGATTCATGAATAAAATAATTGAAGTACAGGATCTGGTAAAAAGATATGGCGATTTTGAAGCTGTGAAGGGCATTAGCTTTGATGTGATGGAAGGTGAAGTGTTCGGGCTGTTGGGGCCTAATGGAGCCGGAAAATCTACTACGCTGGAAATAATAGAAACGCTGCGAAAAAAAACCAGCGGGAAAGTGTTTGTGGACGGAATTGACTTAGACAAATCACCTGCTGATATAAAAAAAATTATTGGCGTTCAACTGCAAAGCAGCGGCTATTATCCGGGTTTAAACTTAACCGAATTGATTGAATTGTTTTCCGGCTTATATAACCGTAAAGTAAAAACAACGGACTTATTGGATACGGTAAACCTGCGGGATAAAGCAAAAGCAAAATACAAGGAGCTGAGTGGCGGACAAAAGCAGCGATTTTCCGTAGCAACCACTTTGATAAACGAACCGAAAATTATTTTTTTGGATGAACCAACCACAGGTCTCGACCCGCAGGCACGCCGTAATTTGTGGGACTTAATAAAAGGCATCCGGGACAGAGGCGCTACCGTTATAATAACCACGCACTATTTAGATGAAGCCGAATATTTGTGCGACCGGGTAGCCATTATTGATACTGGTAAAATTGTAGCACTGGCATCGCCCGATCAATTGATTGACGACTTGATTGCTACTGGGTTTGAGCGCCCAAAAGAAGTAAAAAAAGCCAACCTTGAAGATGTTTTTATTCATTTAACCGGAAGAACATTACGTGAAGAATAAGAAAGTATAATATCTTACATATTCAACATCTTTTATCAATTAAACTTATAAATATTAATATGGATCCCCGTTATCCGATTGGCAAATACGAACCACAGCCTTTTTCCGAAAATCTGAAGGATGAATGGCTAGCCGATATTAAGTTTTTGCCACAAGCCCTGGAAAATGCTATTCATAATTTAGACGAACATCAATTGCAAACGCCGTATCGTGAAGGTGGCTGGACGGTTCATCAATTAGTGCACCATATTGCAGATAGTCATATGAATGCTTATATCCGTTTTAAGTTGGGCTATACCGAAAATAATCCCACTATTAGGCCTTACGATGAAAAGTCATGGGCCAATACGGCTGATGTACAAAATCTGCCGGTAAATATTTCGATCACCTTACTTTTTGCGTTGCATCAACGCTGGTATGAGTTCCTAAATTCATTTACCGAAAGCGATTGGAAAAAAACAGTTTTTCACCCCGAGTATCAAAAGGAATTTACACTGTGGCAATTTATGGGGCTGTATGCATGGCATGGAAAACATCACGTGGCACATATTAATAGTTTAAAAGTAAAGATGAATTGGGCAGTATGAATTTAGAACCGCGTAGCATGAAGTGGAAAGTTTTATCATCAGAGTATATCAATAAAGTGCCGTGGCTTACAACCCGTAAAGACGTTTGTGAGTTGCCGAACGGTAAAATAATGAAGGCCTATTACGTGCAGGAATTTCCAACCTGGGTTACAGCTTTTGTATTAACAAGAGAAAATAAAGTAGTGCTGGTGAGGCAATACCGTCATGGGCTTGGTGAAGTATGCATTGAAACTCCGGGCGGGGTAGTGGATGAAGGCGAAAACCTGCAACACGCCATATTAAGAGAAGTGAAAGAGGAGACGGGATATGCATCCGAAACAGTCGAATATATTGGGAAAATTTCTCCGAATCCATCTACCAATAATAACCTGATGCATATGTTTTTATTACAAAATGCAGAAAAGGTATCGGAGCAAAACCTCGATGAAACTGAAGATGTGGAAGTGCTGATATATACGATTGACGATGTAAAGAAACTTTTAAAAGAAAATAAAATTATGCAATCGTTGCACGCATCTTGTATATTTTATGCATTAAACAAAATAGGAGCGATGACCTATTGATCTATGATTGGTCATCTTCATCAATCGCTACTTCAGCCACTAAAAAAATACTTCCGCATACAATAATCAAATCATCCGGCAATGCATTGTTTTTTGCATGCTGCAAGGCTTGGTTTACTTCGGTCCATGCTTCGCCATATAAATGATAAACTGCCGCTTTCCCTTTTAAAGTTTCCGCATCCAAAGCCCGTGGAATATGGGCTTCTGTAAAATAATACGCTGCTTCCTTTGGTAAAAGTTCCAGCAAACTCCCCGCATCTTTGTCTTTAACCATCCCGAAAACAATATGCAATTTATTGAACCGTAATTGCTGTATATGCGCCAGCATTTCTTTCAGGCCTTCGGGGTTATGCGCTACTTCTAATACTACCGTAGGCTGCTCCTGTATCACTTCCCACCGGCCATGCAAACCCGTGATTTTTTTTGTTGTTTTAAATGCAGTGGCGATAGTATCTTCTTCAATTTTCCAGCCTTTTTCATTTAATATTTTTACGGCTTCCAATACGGTGATGCTATTTTTTGTTTGGTAGATTCCGGGTAAATCCAGTTGGTACCTGGTATCTAAATTTTTTTCAACATCGCTTATCTCAATATCAATAAACTGAGGATTGACGGTAAAACTTTTTACTTTATAATAATCTTCTGCAAAATAAATAGGTGCGTACTTTTTATGAGCCGTGTCTTGGAATATCGCCTCGGTTTCTTTTTTTCTTTCGCCAATAATTACCGGGATATTTTCTTTGATAATACCTGCTTTTTCTCCGGCAATTTCCTGCAGACTATTGCCAAGGATATTGGTATGATCCCACCCAATATTAGTAATAATGGCTAACTCCGGATTCAGAATATTGGTACTGTCCAGGCGGCCACCCAGCCCTACTTCTACTATGGCAATATCTATATTTTGAGTAGCGAAATAATCGAAAGCCATACCTACGGTCAGTTCAAAAAAAGAAGGCTGAATTGCTTCTGCAATTGTTTTGGTTTTTTCAACAAAATCAATTACAAAACTTTCGGTTATCATTTCACCATTTATTTTTATACGCTCCCGGAAATCTTTTAAATGCGGTGACGTATATAAGCCGGTTTTATAACCCGCTGTCTGCATAATAGCAGCCAACATATGGCTCACTGAACCTTTGCCGTTTGTACCGCCAATATGCACCGATTGAAACCGGTTTTGAGGATTGTCTAAAAACCCGCAAAGTGCTACGGTATTAGCAAGATCTTTTTTAAAAGCAGCACTGCCAATGCGGCTAAACATAGGCAGCGTAGAAAATAGATAATCAAGCGTTTGCTGGTAGGTCATAAACAGCAAAAGTATTGCTGTTATTTATTATTAGCCTTTTACTTTGAAATTAAAAACCACTGTTCCTTTTTGTCCGCCATCGGCACTGCCCAATTTTAATTCAAAAGCATGGCGGTGGGCAATATCAATCATTTGCCGGTTAGAGGTAGTAGAGCCGCGAGGCTGGTAAGTAGCAGATATTACTTTGCCGTTATCATCAGCCACAATATCCATGGCTACTTTGGCATTTTCATTGAAGTCATCTTCAAAACTCTGGTTACTGATCTGCAATACCCGTACTCCAAAGTTTTTAGGAGTGCCGGAGTAGTCTTTGCCATTTGGGCTGCCGCCAACTCTTCCCTGGTCGCCATTGCCGCCTGCAATACCTTCACCGGTTGCAGCAGAAATTACCTTGCCTCTTATAGAAATGTTTTGCGCTCTGCTTGCTTCACTAAAAAGCAATGCAGCAATTGCGAAAAAAATAAAAATTTTCATATTAATTTTTTAAGTTTTATAGTTAATTAAATTCGGTTAATACAAACATGTCGAGTTCACGTAGGGCCGGAATAAGTGTTAGTCCATAGGATTGCAGTTCTTTGTTTAATTCATCGGTGGGCTTCTGGCCAGACAACGCGGTGGCGAAAAGCAAAAACGGCAGCAGTTTTTTCACGCGGCTTTCTCCTCGGTGGCGGTGTTCTCCTTCGCGAGAGGATCGATCTGCACGGCAATCACTCCGTCGACCACTCGCACGGGATACGTTTCCACGCGCACGCAAACTTCGGGACGCAGCACCGCGCCAGTCTCGAGCGATATCTTCCAGCCGTGCAAGGGGCACACTACGGTCGACCCGCTCACGATGCCGTCGCACATCGGGCCGCCGCGATGCGGACAGTCGTTGTCGATCGCCGCGAAGCGGTCCCCCAGGTTGAATATCGCGATCTCATGATCGCCGATGCGCACGCTGCGGCCTTCGCGCAAAGGAAT
>JAICHT010000265.1 GCA_025924755.1 Chitinophagaceae bacterium
AACTTAGGAAAGATATCTATGGATATGCTCTTTAAGGCAAATACAGAAAAGAGCAATAAGCTGAAAACGATAACGATGATAGTAATGGGCCTTTTAAGGGCGCCTGCTACTAAATTCATAAAAGTAGGTTTATATTATTGAGGCAATTGATTGGTGAATTCGGAAAGATTACCGGTAGCCGCAGCATGCTGCAATAAGGCCCGCCATACATTATTAATGGATATGGCATTATCTACATTAGCCCGGTTTAATACATAATAGGACTGGATCACGTCGTTCAGCGAACTAAGTCCTGCCTTGTACCGGGCTTCCGATATGGTATAGGCATCCAGTGCAGCTTTATATTGTATAGGCGCCACTTTTGTTTGCTCTAATGCCACGGCATATTGCAGCACCGCATTTTTATAATGGTTTTTTAATATACCCGACTGCTGGTCTATTTCGTATTGCGTAGCTTCTATTTCCTGTTGCGAAGCTTTGTACTGCTGCTTTGTTTTTGCCAATGATGTAATATTCCACTTAAGAGCTACGCCGGCCATATAATTATAAGTCTGGTAAGGAAGGCCGTCAATGGCTTTCGTAGTATAATTATTCGTAGCTCTGTCAATGCCCGAACCTCTTCCCCATCCAATGCCTAATACGTTGATAGTAGGTAAGGCAGATTTTTTGATTACCTGCGAACGGTTTATTTGCGTCTCTAATTCTTGCCTGGAATATAGTATAGAAGGATTATTGTTGATAATAGAAGAATCTGCAATGTTGAAATTGGGAATCTTTTGTAAAAAAACCGTTGTATCAATATGGATACTGTCAGCAGGTATGCCGCTTAATTCTTCCAGATTATTTTTTTGTTGTGCCACTAGTTGCTGGCTTTGCAATAGATCCAGCCTTGCCTTGGCTACTTCTGCAAGCGCAGACGAAGAGTCCACACCGGGCAATAGTCCTGATTGGGTGCGGCTGGTAATGTATTGCTGAACCGCTTCAGACCTTCTTAAGTTGGCTTCCTGAACCGCTACTAATTTTTGGCTTAATGAAAGTAGTAAGTAAGCATCCGTAACCCGTATCTGCTGTTGAAATACTTCGTTTTCATAATCGGCTTTTGCTAATTGAACTTGCGATTCGGCCAGCTTTACAGATTGCTTTACTTTGCCAAAGTCAAAGGCATGCCAGTCAACCATTAACGTAGTAAAACTTCCGAAAGTTCCCTGGTAGTCATTTTTATTCTTCATGCCGCCAGAAGTAGAAATAGCAGTTCCTTCGTTAGAATAATAAGAGCCCGTTAAGCCATTATCGGTGGAATATTGGTATTGATCGCCCACGATCAGGTCGGGCAAATAATTCTTCCGGGACGCCTTTAAATAATAACCGGCTGCATGTATGTTTGCTTCCTTTGCTTTTATGGAAGGATAGTTTTGAGAAACCCGTTGTAATAAAGCCGGTAAATTATAGGTGTTTTTCTGTGCAAAAATTATAGGTGATATCGATAAGAGAAATGCTGCTATAAACAGGCGCATATGGTATTGTTTTGATTCATAAAATCCAATTCATTTTCTGTAAGAATCAGGTTAGAATCAAATACGAAAAACCGATAGCGTTAAATAGTGGCTGTTGTTAGGAGTAAGTTCAAAAATGGTACGCCTTCTCTTTAGGAAGAATAAAAAATTAGAGAAGAAAAATGAAAGCGTATATAATAATCTGCGTAACCACTTTTTTATAAGAAGTATAATAAATGATAGCAAAAGCGCATCTAAACTATAATCGGGAACTTCGTCATTTATTAATTGATGCAAGTGCAGTTCTTCGCGGCGCTTCTTTACTGTCTTTACTATTCCGTAAACTTTTTTGTTTTTAGTTTGCAGTGCTGTTTGTATGGTATTGGAGCTAAAAATAATAACAGGCCTAAGTATGAGGATAATACTTAAAAGAAGGAACACAATGCACAAAAATAAACCTGGGCCTTTCATTAGTTTAGAGATTCAGCATATGAAATGTAAAGCTTCATTTCGGGATAAAGTTATAATGCGAAAAGAAATAGTGCTGCATTTTTTATCAGAATTTATAAAAATTTTAAAGAGCTTGTTTGTTTGCCTGCATATGTGCGTTGATAATACAATTCATAACACTAGAGTAATATTCAGTTAACAATTTGGTAACATAGCCTTGTTTCCTTTGCGTCGGAAAATTAAACTGTATAATATGCTGAACAGGAGAATATTATTTTTAAGCTTGTGCATGGCTTTACTATCAGGCAGTGTAGATGCGCAAACGCAAAAGCCATTGCAGGATACCACTTTTAAACCCGGTGGTAAGCTTTGGGGTTATGCCTTTGGCGACTTTTATTATAAAACGCATAGCGATGCTTTAAACCGCGGCGGTGCTAACCAATATACCGGCATTGAACAGGGCCGGAATGCTTTTCAATTCAGGCGTATTTACCTTGGCTATAATTACGATATCAGCCCTAAATTTTCAGCAGAAGTTTTACTGGCGGCAGAGGATAATGCAACCAACCGCACCGGCACTACCAGTGGCGATTTGTTATCCAACAACAAATTGTCTTTTTATATTAAATTAGCAAATATCCGCTGGAAAAATATCTGGAAAGGAACCGACCTGGTGGTGGGTCAGGTAGCTACACCAGCCTTCCCGCTTTTGATAGAACCTATATGGGGCTATCGCTCTATTGAAAGAACAATCAGTGATATACGCCGTACGCCTTCTTACGATTTAGGCGCTACACTCCAAGGAAAGTTTGATCCGGAGACCGGTAATTTTGGTTATGATATTATGGTAGGCAACGGCACCAGCGCCAAACCGGAAAATGATAAATTTAAATGGCTTTACGGGGATGTATATGCGAAGTTCCTGGACAAGAAACTGGTAGTGGACTTATATGCGGATTACGAACGACTGAACCAGGCACCGGGCTTTCATCACACCCGCAATATGCTCAAAGGCTTTGCAGCGTATACCACCCCGGCAGTTACCCTGGGTGTAGAAGCATTCGTGAACCACGGGCGGCAGGATGTGGTAGGTGTACAAAACACTATCAATGATACTTTAAGTGCCAGTGCTAAAGGGCTTTCTGTTTTTGCACGTGGTATTATTATAAAAGATAAGCTGGGCTACTTTGCGAGGTATGATACCTATAATCCTGATTCAAAATACGATGATGTTACCTATTCAGCTTACAAAGGACTTACCAGCACCTATGAGCCTAACAATAAAGAAAGCTTTATAACAGCCGGTGTAGATTATACGCCTGTAAAAAATGTGCACTTTATGCCAAACGTCTGGTATAATAAATACAGGAGCCAATCACCTCTGGCAACGGGTTCGGCTAAAAAAGATTACGACCTGGTGTATCGGATTACTTTTTACTATGTATTCGGCAAATAAACTATCAATCAAAATTTTTCAAATTCAAAGAAACTAAAATGAACTTCACTTTCTTTAAGCGCAAAAGATACCTGGTATCATGCCTTACCGCTGCAGCTATTAGCTTAATGGCCTGTAACGGGGGCGATAACAATACACCCGGTAAAATGGCTGGCAATGCCTCTGGCGATGATAATACCTTGTTAGGCGCCGGCAGCACCTTTGTATATCCTTTGTTTTCCAAGCAGTTTTCTGAATATAACAAAACCACAGGCTTACGGGTAAACTACCAGTCCATCGGCTCCGGTGGCGGTATATTGCAGCTTACGAACAAAACAGTTGACTTTGGTGACTCTGACGCTCCGTTAAATGACGAGCAAACGCAAAAGGCGGGTGCTCCTGTATTGCATATCCCGATGTGCTCCGGTGCCGTGGTGATAAGCTATAATTTAGCAGATGTAAAAGACACGCTTAAGTTAACACCGGAAGTGATCGCCAACATTTTTTTAGGTAAGATCAAAAACTGGAACGATCCACAAATTGCGGCTGTTAACAACGGTATCAAACTCCCCAATACCCCAATAGTGGTGGCACACCGCTCTGACGGCAGCGGTACTACCAATATCTTTACTACTTATCTTTCTAAAGTAAGCCCTGAATGGAATACCAGCCCCGGCAAAGGATCTTCTATCAACTGGCCTGCAGGTTTGGGTGGAAAAGGTAATGAAGGTGTAGCAGGATTGGTGAAACAAACACCCGGTGCTATTGGCTATATTGAATTGGCCTATGCTTTTCAAAATAAAATGGCATTCGCTAAAATCAAAAACAAAAGCGGCAACTTTGTTACACCCACTGTAGCCACTACCAGCGCAGCCGGAAACATTCAGCTGCCTGCGGATTCCAAAGTTTCATTAACCAATACGGATGCAGCCGATGGTTATCCTATCAGCGGCTTTACCTGGGCGCTTATTTACAAAGAGCAGAAATATAACAACCGCTCTCAGGACAGGGCTTCCAAACTGGTGAAATTATTGTGGTGGAATGTTCATGAAGGGCAAAAGTTCTGCGAACCTTTAAATTATGCACCGCTTTCCTCATCGGCGGTTACCGTTGCAGAAAACATTTTAAAGTCCGCTACTTATGATGGCAAGCAGCTTATGCAATAAGATAAAAAAATAATTTACCCTTCAATTACCCGTGGCAATAGTGCCACGGGTAATTGTATATTATACAGTTGTATATGGAAGTAATAAAAAAGATTGACCTGTCTAAAAGATTTGGAGTAGCCGGAAAAATTTTTTCGTATAAAAAGGTACGGATGGAGAGCACATTTAAGCGCTCTTTAATTATTATGGCCGCTGCCATGATTGTGATTGCCGCCGGTATATTTCTTACATTGGTAGTACAATCCATTCCTTCTTTACGGTCTTTGGGTATCAGATATTTGTGGGGCCGCACCTGGGACCCGGTTAGTAACGTATATGGCGCCTTACCTTTTTTACTGGGCACTTTATTAACCTCTTTTTTAGCCCTGCTCATTTCTGTTCCTTTTTCCTATGCCATCGCTATTTATTTGGGCGAGTATAACACAAAGGGC
>JAICHT010000266.1 GCA_025924755.1 Chitinophagaceae bacterium
ATAAAGAATACGCTTGCTGCTAATACCAATATGGCGGCATTTACTAAAAAGGCAAGATTAAGTGCTACCGTGCTGTCAATAAAATTAAGCTTCAGGGCTCTTTTTATTCCGGCATCACTGCGTTTTATTTTACGGGTTTGCACCAGTGCAGAATGCAGGTACAGGTTATGTGGCATTACTGTAGCTCCAATGATACCAATAGCAATATACAATGCCTTTTGATTGGGTAAATGCGGTACAAAACCTTTGGCAACCTGTACAAAATCGGGTTTGGCTAAAATAATTTCCACAAAAAAAGAAGTGCCGATGATAGCCACCAACGTCATAATAAATGCTTCCATCTTGCGCATACCCATACTTTGCAGCACCATCAATAAAAAAACATCCAGTAAAGTAATAAGCACGGCCCATAACAGCGGAATGCCGGTGAGTAATTGAATGCCTATCGCCATACCCAATACCTCTGCCAGGTCTGTGGCTGCAATAGCAATTTCCGCAAGCACGTACAAACAGAGGTTGATAGCTGCCGGGTAAGTTTCCCGGTTTGCCTGTGCCAGGTCTTTACCCGACACAATGCCCAGGCGGGCTGCAAGACTTTGCAGCAGTAATGCCATCAGGTTGCTCATCAGCAGCACCCAGATCAATGTATACCCAAACTGGCTGCCGCCTGCCAGATCGGTAGCCCAGTTTCCAGGATCCATATAGCCTACACTTACCAGATAAGCCGGCCCAAAGTAGGAAAGCACCCTTTTCCAAACCGGCTTTGCTGTGCTGGTGGTATCAATGCTCCCGTGTACTTCCCCAAGAGACGTGCGTATATCCGTTCTAAGATTCATATGTTACAAACACATTTTTAGCCAGTTGGTTGCTGATGGTAATAAGAGATTGGTTGATTTTTATTTCAAGCGAGTGGTCATATTCAAAGCGTTTTTTTACCGACAATTTAGATCCGATGCTTATTTTTTTATGTTTCAATAATTCTAAAAGCTCAGCAGAATCATTGCCTACCTGGCATACTATACACGGAACATCCGTTTGCATTTGAAGAAGCGATATTTTGCGGGGTTCTTTTATTTTCCCTTTATTGTCCGGAATGGGGTCGCCATGCGGATCAAACTTTGGAAAACCCAGATATGCATCCAGCTTATCAATTAATTTTTTGCTGCTGATATGTTCCAGTTCTTCAGCAATTTCGTGCACGTCATCCCATTGAAATTCCAGTTTCTCGGCCAAAAAAGCTTCCCATAGCCGATGCCGACGGATAATTTCCAATGCGGCTTTCCGGCCTTCGGTGCTTAAATAAAATCCATAGTAGGGCTTATAGTGCAAGAGTTTTTTAGCATTCAGCTTCTTGGTCATATCCGTTATAGAAGCAGGTTTAGCCTTTAAAGTAGCAGCCAGCGTATTAGTGCTTACATTACCCTGCTGCATCTGCAGATGGAATATGGACTTTAAATAATTCTCCTCACTATTCGTAAATTTCACGGCTCTAATTTTATTTTTAGACAAAACTAAAAATTTTTGGCCGGTTTGGCATAGTAATTTTAGAACTTATAATTTAATAGCCTTTTTTTACATTAAATAACCAATATGTTACGTGGTGGATCAATTGTATGCGTTCTGCTGATTCTATTTTCCTGTGCCAATAAAAAAACAACCGTGAAGGCGGCAACGAGCGAAGAGGAAAGCAGCGGCTTTAATTATGAAGCGTTTGACGGAAAGTTTAAAACCATCGCAGTTCCATACCAGCTTACCGATACGGCGTTACTCGCCAATACCGATACTTCAAAAATAGCTGCCGCTTCAATTAAAGATTTTATACCGGATAGTATTAAATATAAAATTTTTGGTAAAGAGACCAAACCAAAATACACGGCAATTGGTAAAATTGTGGTTCCTAAAGCCGAAACTTATTTTATTGTAAAAGCCACGGGAGGCAGCCACAAAGCGGCTTTCTTGCTTACGTTCGATAAAAAGAAGGAATACAGCGCCACACTTCCGTTTTTAGTAGCGGATGCGGATGCCAGCACCACACAAGTAAGCACTATTGATAAATCGTATACTATTTCCCGCAATATATCCCGTTTTCAAAGAAATGATTTAACAGCTGATGGTAAAGATGTGTATGTATATAACAGTGCCTTAAAACAATTTACCTTAATAATGACGGATCTGCTGGACGATAAAAAAGCAGAGTTTATAAATCCTATTGACACTTTTGCCCATACCAGTAAGTTTACCGGCGACTATATACGCGATAAAAAAGATATAGTATCGGTTAGAAACGGGCGTAGGCCTAATGAACTGCGTGTGTTTGTACACTTTGAAAAAGATAATGGCGATTGCATTGGCGAACTAAAAGGCGATGCATTACTCATATCTTCTTCCACGGCCGTATACCGCCAGGGTGGCGATCCCTGTGTTCTGCAGTTTGCATTTACACCCTCTTCTGTTACGTTAAAAGAAGAACAGGGTTGCGGCACGCACCGAGGGGTAAAGTGCCTGTTTGAAAACACTTATCCGCGTAAGAAAGAAACAAAACCTAAAGCAACGGGTAAAAAGCCGCAATCGAAGAAGAAGAAACCTTAAAATAGGTTACATCTTTGCATTTTGTATTTAACTATTATCTTGCATCGCTAATAAACAGATTAAAGATGGATTTTACGTCGTTTGAAGTACCTTATCCTGTAGAGGAAAGCTATAGTAAAAAAGTAGCTTACTTTTCAATGGAGTATGCTATACACCAACCTTTGAAAATATACAGCGGCGGCCTTGGATTCTTATCCGGATCGCATTTGCGCAGTGCTTACGAGTTGCGCCAAAATATGATTGGTGTAGGCATACTTTGGAAATATGGCTATTACGACCAGGCACGAAACCAGGACCAAACCCTGCAGGTAACCTGGATGGAAAAAGCATATACCTTTTTAGAGGATACAGGAATAAAGTTTGAAATCACGGTTCACGATCATCCGGTATGGGTAAAGGTATTTTACCTGAATCCGGAGACGTTCCGCTCGGCACCGCTTTTTTTAATGACCACCGATATTCCGGAAAATGATTACGTGTCGCAAACCATTACGCACCGTTTATACGATGCTAATATGGCTACCAAAGTAGCGCAGTTTATTTTGCTGGGCGTGGGTGGTGCCAAGTTGCTGGACCATATTGGTTTCAACCCTGATGTATATCATTTAAATGAAGCACACGGCATTTCATCTGCGTTCTATTTATATCAGAAATACGATAGAGACATTGAAAAAGTACGAAAGAAATTGGTGTTTACAACCCATACTCCGGAAGAAGCCGGTAACGAAAAACACGATATTTACCTATGTCATAAAATGAATTATTTCTGCGGCTTATCGGTAGAAGAGGTAAGACACTTAACCGGCATGCCCGACGATCAGTTTAACCATTCCCTTGCCGCTTTGCGTTTTGCAAGGATTGCAAACGGTGTGTCAAAACTTCACGGCGAAGTATCCCGCGCCATGTGGAGCAAGTATGATAATATCTGCCCTATAATTTCAATAACCAATGCACAAAACTGGAGCTACTGGGCCGACAAGCAATTATACCGGTTTAAAGAAGAAAATGATGATGTGGCGTTTGACGATCGCAAAAAATATTTAAAGAAAAGAGCTTTTGAAATAGTGGCCGATCAAACCGGGAAGATATTCGATCCCAACATTTTCACCATTGTTTGGGCACGGCGTTTTGCAGGATATAAAAGAGCCGGTTTTATTGCCAGCGACCTGGAACGTTTTGAGGCGTTGCTGAACGATGCCGAGCACCCGGTGCAAATCATCTGGGCAGGTAAGCCCTATCCGGTAGACTATCCGGCCATATCCGAATTTAACTACCTCGTGAGCCTGAGTAAAAAGTTTAAAAATGTGTCGGTATTAGTAGGGTATGAATTAGCCCTTTCCAAACGCTTAAAACAAGCGGCAGATTGCTGGTTGAATAATCCGCGGGTACCTCGCGAAGCATCTGGTACCAGTGGCATGACGGCAGCTATGAACGGTGCTGTTAACTTTTCTACAGATGATGGCTGGATTCCCGAATTTATTCACCAGGGCAATAATGGTTTTGTAGTGCCTCCGGCAGATTATGCAAATATGACGATTCAGGAGCAGGATCAATATGATTTGGATAAGATGTATGATATGCTCAATAAAGAAATACTGCCTTTATATTATGAAGATTATGCCACCTGGCGGCAAATCATAAAAAATGGAATGCGGGATGTGCAGTTTCAATTCAACAGCAACCGTATGGCAGAGGAATATTACCAGTTGTTGTATAAAAAAGAATATGTTACTGTGGCTTCATCGGTAGCTGCTGCAACCGTTACTGAAATTTAATAGGCACTTCATTAATAGATGGGCTGGCGGGGTAAAATCCTGCCAGTTTTTTTATAACACCTTCCACTATCGCATCCGGGCAAGATGCACCACTGGTTATTAAAATATGGGCTGCATTGGAAGGTAAAAAGTTTGGGGTGAGTTGTTCGGTATGGTTGTGAAAATCATAATGTATAATAGCGTCTTTTGATAGTATCTTTTCTTCGCTGCTAATAAAATAAGTGGGTAATTTTTCTTCACACAACTCTACCAGGTGCGATGTATTCGATGAATTATATCCGCCCACAACAATAGCCAGGTCTGCTTCTGTTTGCAACATGCCCATTACGGCGCTTTGATTGTCGTTAGTGGCATAGCAAAGCGTATCCCGTGTATCGGCAAAATGGCGCTGCACCTCTTCTTCACCTAATCCATACTTTGTTGTCATTACCTCTTTTAAATAATCGGCTATAGCTTGTGTGTCGCTTGCCAGCATAGTAGTTTGGTTTACTACGCCTATACGCTCCAGATCTTTTGCTATATCAAAACCTGCAGAATATTGGTTTTTGAATTCGGTATAAAATTCGGCTGCCGGCTTCCTGCCGGTAATATATTGGGCTAATGCGATG
>JAICHT010000267.1 GCA_025924755.1 Chitinophagaceae bacterium
CGTTTGGCAATATCAAGAAATGCCGGGCCCACCAATTTGTGATCTAGGGAATGGCAGGTGCTGCAATCGCTATTTGCTATTAAAGCACTTCCCTTAGGTATTGTAATAGTTCCTTTTTTACCTGTTGCAACTGCTGTTTTGTTTTTTGTATTATCCAAAACGGTTGCTCTTTTTTTTGCAGGTGCTGTTGCTTTTTCCACTGCCTCATGGCCACCGTCAAACCTTACCCAGTCTATTGCACCCAGCCGGGTATTAGGCGTATCGTTTTTCTCAAATACAAAATACAGGTTGTGCTTGCCGCCGGGGTCTGTTATAGGAGCAGTAATTTCTGTAAACTTATCCCAACCGCCTGTAGGCTGATATGTAATAGTGCTGATGGTTTGCCCATTGGGGGCGTCGGTATGTACTTCAATAGCCGCTGACCTGTTTAGAGAGGCATAGCGGTAAGTAAGGCCGGTTACATCTTTCAGGTCAATATCTTTCAGCATGAAAAAAGCACCTTTTATTCCGGCTGCTATTTGTTTTTCCTGCTTACGCATGTATTTCAAAGAGTCGGCATCTTCGGCCTGTACTTTTGATGGACGCAATATCAATACCTCTTTGCTGGTTAAAGGCGTAATAGCGCCTCCTTTATCCGTATACGACGCTGTCAGCAGGTAACGGCCCTGATCTTCATTTCCGATATGTTCATTTAGAATCACATTACCATCCGATGGCAGTACCACGTCTTCTTTTTGATTGGATACGGATAGTACATACTTAACAATTTCTGTAGCGTCTTCTTTTGATAGTTGCGGATGGGCACTCATAGCATGTTCGCCCCACACACCGCCACCGCCGGTAATGATCTTATTAGCCAGATAACCTACCGCATTCTTATCACCAATATAACGCTTGGATACGTTCATAAAGGATGGGCCAACCGATTTGCCGTTTAACTGGTGGCAGGCTTTACAATCGCTATTGGCTACCAGGTTTTTACCAAAATTGTAGTTTTCCGAAATTTGCTGATGGCCAACCAATGGCGTATTATCCGCTACTTTTGGAATGTATTTTAAAGTAACTTTTACATTCTTTGGATCAATGTTCTGATCTTCATTATCCTGTACCTGCACATTGTATTTCAACGATGTTTTTTTATTAAAAAAGAAGGTACTGTTATCGGTGGTGTGAATAGCTACTTTTGGCGGCGTATTTCCTACTTTAATTTGTACGGTATCTGTACTGCTTTTACCTGAAGGATCGGTTACTTTTAATACGGTATTGTATATGCCATTGTTCTGAAAAGTATAAGAAAGATTCGGTTCTTTGGAAATTACCTGGTTATTCAATGTCCATTCATATGCCAGTTTATCTTCCTCATCAAAATCGTAACTGTTTTTGCTGCTGAAGGCTACTTTATAGGGCGCTAAACCAATAGTATCATTCGTAGCGATTTTAGCAACAGGGGCACGATTTCCACTATTGTAATCAATACGAACCAAACGGGCATCTACATTATCAATACCGTATACAGAGCCGTATTCCAGCATATAAATAGCGCCATCAGGACCAATCTCCATATCAATAGGCCGGCGAAAATCACCATTGGTACGCATAAAAGGCTCCATACGTTTGTAGTTATTATTTTCATCAAAGCGTAAGGTAAATACCCAGTTACGCATCCAGTCATATACAAACAAGGCTTTGTCATAATATGACGGAAGTTTAGTATCCGATTTTAGATTCGGATCGTAATGATAAACCGGGCCACCCATAGCACAACGGCCACCTTCGCCTAAATCCGGGAATTCTTCCGACCGGGCATATGGATACCAAACCATTGCTTTTTGCGGAGGAGGTAATTGCTTGGCGCCGGTATTATTGGGTGAGTTATTGATAGGGCCATTTACATCATACAAAGGGCCTATTGCTTTGGTAGCAAAGTCCGAATCATGATACGCTTTGCTGTCGCCAACAAAAAAAGGCCAGCCATAATTACCGGCTTTTTTTGCCTGGTTAAATTCGTCATATCCACGGGGCCCATGACGGCTATCCTGTCCTGCATCCGGGCCTACTTCACCCCAATATAAAATAGAAGTAGCAGGATCAACGGATATACGGTAAGGATTACGGCAGCCCATTACATAAATTTCAGGACGGGTACCTGGCGTTCCTTTAGCAAATAAGTTTCCTTCCGGTATCGTATACGAACCATCTGCTTCGGGGTGAATGCGCAATATCTTTCCTCTTAGATCCCCGGGATTTCCGGCAGAACGTTCGGCATCAAAAACAAGGCGTCCCGGTCTTTTATCAATAGGTGCGTAGCCGTCGGATTCAAAAGGTGTCGTATTATCACCGGTAGAAATAAATAAATTTTTATTCTTATCCCATGCTAATGAGCCTCCGGTATGCGCACTCACTTCCTTGTCTATCGGCACTTGAATAATTACTTTTTCAGAAGTAGTATCCAGGTTATTATCAGCCGTTAATTTAAATCGTGAGATATTTTGATGTAACTGATCGCCTGTACTTGACGTATAAAAGAAATAGATGTAATTGTTCTGGCTGAAATCAGGGTCTAATGTAATACCGATCAAACCATTCAAATATTTATCTACACCTTTTACCGGAAAGTCGCGTAGCAGCTTCGTGCTTTTAGCCACCGGATCATACATATAAAACTTGCCGGTACGTTCGGTAAAAAACACCCTTCCGTCAGGCGCTACTGTTAATTCCATCGGTTCATTTAAATCGTTGGAAAGCACAGTTTTGGTAAAGCGGTTATCGTCCGGCGCCCTTACTGCATATGCCTTTGAATAATCCAGGGGTTTGGTGCCCATACCATACCGGATGCCGCCCAGCAAATGCTTTAAAAACAAAGGATCGCTATAGCTTTCTTTGGTATGGCCCATACCGGTGTAAAAAGCCCTGCCGCCGTCTACATCGTGATACCAGGCAATGGGGTGATTGTCTCCATTTTTACCTCCTTCATAGCTGTGTTCATCTAAATTGGCCAGTACTTTAATATCGGGCATGATGCTTTTATAATTATACCATTCATCAAAACGTTCCCAACGGTCGGGCAAAAACGAAGTGGCCGGATTGGTTTTATCCACTATTTGTACAACTGCTTTTTGCTGCTTGGGATGACTTAAAAAATAAGCACCAACCAACCGGTTGTACCACGGCCAGTCATATTCAGTATCGGCTGCCGCATGAATGCCCATATACCCGCCACCGGCCTGTATAAACCGTTCAAAAGCTACTTGCTGATCGGCATTTAACACATCGCCGGTAGTACTCATAAATATTACCAGGCTGTAATTTTTTAAGCTGTCTTCTGTAAAATAGGCAGCGTTGGTAGTGGTATCTACCAGAAAGTTATTTTCCTGCCCTAGTTTTTCAATAGCGGCTATACCATCGGGTATAGACTCATGATGAAATCCTTTTGTTTTGGAAAAAACCAATACCCTTGGTTTTGAGGCAGTTGAAACTGTAGCACTTTGTGTTCGTAAGCTTTTGCAAGCATAGAAAACAGATAAAGAACAGACTACGGTAATAATGGCAAGCAATAGTTTTTTTCGCTGCGGCATGAATTCAATCGTTTTGGAATTATTTGTAAAATTGACAGTTAAATATAAAAATGTTTTTCCGCTTTACTGCATATCAATTTTAATATCCTCCTACTATTGATGATATCAAGCCGCTTTTCCCGTATAGCATATTTATGTGATTTTTTGTGAGTGGAAAGACAAGAAGTAGGTTTGCTGTGCTATTGAAATTAAATTTGATGTAACCGTTCGTCCTTCTCCAACATTCCTGTCTGACCTTTTCAATTTCCATTGATACTACCAATCACTTACTTTATTAACTGTTTCTTTCTAATATCTAAAATGGCTAACCAGTTTCGAGCATGACTGCTTCCGTGCTTGATTAATCATTATTTCTTAACCGAAACACTCCTTTTAATTTGATTATTACAGGAGAGCATGAAAGTGAAAGCGCAATTTTGAAAGTGATCAATGCATTTGGTAAAGTGGTGGAAACAAAAACAATAAATGTCAACGAAATCATATAACTAGGTGCTTCCTACCATCGGGGCATTTATTATGTAGAAGTAACTCAAGGTATAAATAAAGCAGCGACCATACTGGTTAAATTGTAAATTATCAGTACTGTTATTTACATAAAAAAGCCTGCTAAAAAGCAGGCCTTTTTATTATTCGATTATATTAATTTATCTGGTGTTATCGGCAATTCGCGGATACGCTTTCCCGTAGCGTGATATACGGCATTCACTACAGCCGCAGCAAAACCGATGATCGCAATTTCCCCCATTCCTTTAGCACCTATCGGGTTAATATACGGATCGGGTTTGTTTACAAAAAGGGTATCAATATGCGGCACATCGGCATGCACCGGCACGTGGTAATCAGCTAGGTCTTTTGTTACATACCTGCCAAAACGGTTATCTATTACTACTTCCTCGGTAAGTGCCATACCAATACCGCCTGTCACACCACCAATCATTTGGCTCGCTGCTGTTTTCTCACTTACTATTTTGCCGGAATCGGCCACGGTAGCCACTTGTACTACCCGAACCACGCCTGTGGTAGGGTGCACATGCACCTTAACAAAATGTACCGAAAAAGAGTACATGGAATATTTCTTTTGCTCCTCGCCTTTAGAGTCTTGTGTAACTTCTACCTGGGGTGTATTGCTGCTTTGTAATAAATCGCTATACGATATTTTCCTGGAGCGGTCACTTGCCAGTACTATATGGCCGTCTTCAAAGATCAGGTCTTCCGGCTTGACAGTATGAATATTTTCGGTATGAAAAACGGAGTTTTCTTTAGCCAGCTCCACTAATTTTTGTTTTAAGGCAACGCAAGCCTCTTGTACAGCCGAGCCCAATGTAGAGGTGGTGCCAGAGCCTCCCTGCGTAGGGCCGGGCGGTAATGACGAATTACC
>JAICHT010000268.1 GCA_025924755.1 Chitinophagaceae bacterium
GGAACTATAAATAAAAAGTACACAGCCACAATTGTTGATATGGTATATCCGTTGGAGGTAACGTTTCACCGTGCCTTTGACCGGTGTGTCCGTCCTTTTGAAGCATTGGATGATATCGTAGAAGCTGGCTGTCAACGCATCCTTACATCCGGGCAGCAACAAACAGCTACAGACGGAAAAGCATTGATAAAGGAATTAATAATTGCGGCAGCTAATGAAATAATTATTATGCCCGGAAGCGGTGTACAAATAGATACTATAAAAAACCTGGCAGAACAAACCGGCGCAGTGGAATTTCATGCTTCGTTGCGTAAAAAAAATAAGAGCAATATGGAATTTCTTCATCCTTCTTTTTCCGGCACTGACGATTATTTGCAATTGGCTATTGATAAAGAAGCAGTAGCTGCATTACGAAAAGCGGCAGCGGGAGACACAAAAAAATAAAGTTTCAACCTTTGTGATTGAAACTTTATTTCTATAAATGCAAAGTATACCGGTGGTTAGCAAAAAGCTTTTATATTCTTACTTTCTTTAAATAATCAGCATCCACTTTTGCGGCTTCCAAAGGAGTGGTGTTTTCATATTTTTCCTGTTCTAAAAAATAATATTCCAGTCCTTTAGATTTTCCTTCTTTTAAGATTTTTGGGAAATCAATAAAACCTTTTCCTAAATCTACTGATGCATCTTTATCCGTCAATGGCGCATTTTTCCGGTCTTTTACATGGCATAAACGAAAACGGTTTGGATATTTATTAAACCAGGCAATGGGATCCTGGCCACCCGTTACCACCCAGTAAATATCCATTTCAAAATCTACCAAAGACGGGTCGGTATTTTGCATCATTATATCCTGCGGCAACTGCCCTTCAATGGGAACAAAAGAGTAGTCGTGATTGTGATAGGCAAAGCGCAAACCATGTTGTTTACACACTTGCCCTTTTTCGTTAAATGTTTGTGCAGCTCTTTTAAAATCATCTGCGCTTTTTTGAGGACCCAGATATGGCTCTATTAAATATTTCATTCCTATCTCGGCAGCTTCTGCAGCTTTGCGTTCAAAATCCTGATTGATATCGCAGTGAGTGGAAATCATTGTCATGCCCAAGTCGCTGATATACTTTTTGAACTCCTTATTAGTCATTCCCCAATAGATGCCCATCGGTCCTTCAAAGCCTTCCAACTGTGTATAGCCATATGAAGCTACCTGCTTTAAGATACCTTTTGGATCTTTAGGCATATCATCCCGCAGCGTGTACAGTTGTAGCCCAAATGGTCCCAGGTTTCCTGTTGAAGAAGATTTGGTAGCAATAGATTTACAGCCTGTAAGGTTACTGCCAAAAGCTGCAAGGGCAAGCCCTGAGCCTAATACAGAAGTTGTTTTTAAAAAATCTCTCCGTTTAATAGCCATGTATTTTTATTTAGTGAATAACGGTTATAGCGCCCAGGCTTTGTCGCCTTTTTTGTAAGGAATGCAACCTTCATATTTGCCTGGCACCGGAATATACCTATGTGCTTGTGTGCAGCCAATTTCTGATGTAAAATAGCCCAGCAGGGTCAACTCTTTCATCATCCGGAAATAATGAGAAGGATCAGTTTCTTTTTTGGTTTTCATGTATTGCTTTTGCTCCGTATCCAGTTTTACCAAAAGATCGTGTCGCTGCTGCGGTGTTATATGCATAAAGTCGTTGCTGTAGGAAGTCTTGGATAAATCGTTTAGTTTACCCATACCCTCATGAAACACTTTTTGATCATTATCATCGTAGCAGTCGTTTACCATAACGGTCATAAACTGGCCTACTTTAGCAGCTTTGGCACCAGGTATAGATGTAGCAGGTAAAATGGTTTCAGATATTTCATCTAAATAAGCCACGTCATCAGGGTTAAAGGCTTTGGTATTTTTATTATTATCATTGGCTTTACAGCCGGTTAAGAAAGCATTGGCACCTACTAGTGTTCCACCTAATAACATGGTAATACTTTGTACGGCTTCTCTTCTGTTCATAAATTATTGTTTTAATTACAATACAATTTGTGGTAAATAATATTTGGTTGCGTCTTTATACATTCAGGCTAAATCCCTGGCGGTAATCACGTTTTATAAACTGGTTCACATCATCCATATTGGTGATTTTCATATTATCATTATCCCATAACAATTTTACATAGCGACCAGGATAATCATAGCCACCACCGCCACCGGTACTGGCGGTTTTTGGTTTACGGATGTCGTAACCTCTGATGGCCAGGTTGGCCATTAACAAGGCTTCTGTTAGCGGCCCAGCTTTTTCAAAAGGAGAACTCACTTCCATTTTACCATGACCTGCAATTGACGCTTCTATCCATTGTCCATAATGTCCTTCAGCGCCGCCGGGTACTCTTTTTATAGTCTGCGGAACATTTGCCTGAGCAGTACGGGAGGTAGGCAGCAATTGCGGATTAATACCATAAGTGCCACACATCATTTTTCCTTTAGTGCCTATAAATAATGCACCATTTCCCCCATCGCCAAATACTTCGTTAGGGCCTAATTCTTCCGGACGTTCGGGTTGTATACCACCATCCATCCAATGCAATGTAACCGGCCCCTTTGTTTTAGAAGTTTGCGGAAAGGTTAAGGTAACATGGCTGGAAGGAGGACAACTTTCAGGAAAATATCCTTGCTTAAATTCATCTACATATACGGTACCCACACTTGCCTGCACATCTTTTGCATATTTTAAACCCAATACGCGGAAAGGCGGTTCTACAATATGGCAACCCATATCACCCAAAGCACCGGTACCAAAGTCCCACCAGCCACGCCAGTTAAACGGAACCAGCTTTTCCACATAATCATGGTAAGCAGCAGTACCTAACCAAAGATTCCAATCCAAACCAGCAGGCACATCGGCTTTTGTTCCCGGCCATGGAATGCCTTGCGGCCATACCGGGCGGTTAGTCCAGCAATAAACAGTATGTACATCACCAATCGTTCCGGCATCATACCATTCTACCAGTTGCCGTACGCCATCACCTGATGAACCCTGGTTACCCATTTGTGTAACTACTTTATACCGCTTTGCAGCATCAGTTAATACACGGGCTTCGTAAATATCATGGGTTAATGGCTTTTGTACATACACATGCTTGCCCAATTGCATAGCAGCCAATGCTATTACCGCATGGTTGTGATCGGGGGTAGATACTGAAACGGCATCAAAATGTTTACTTTCCTTATTAAAAAGCTCGCGCCAATCTTTGTAGTATTTAGCTTTTGGAAAAGCTTTTACGCTATCAGCAGCCCGTCTGTCATCCACATCGCAGAGGTAAGCAATATCTGCTTTTCCTGTTTTAGCAAAATGGCTAATATCATCGCCACCTTTACCCCCAACGCCTACGCTGGCGATGGTTAACCGATCACTGGGTGCCACGAAGCCTTTTCCACCTAGCACATGGCGCGGAACAATCATAAAGCCAGCTGCGGCTAAACCAGTATTTTTAAGAAAGTTTCTGCGGGAATTGTCCAGAGGTGCTTTTTCATTTTCAATTTCTTTATTTGCCATAAAATTTTATTTATTATGTTGGATGCTGAATATGGTTTATTATGAAAATTAGACGTTCATTTTTTTAAGCTCACTTACTGCATGGTCTGCTGCTCTTGCGGTCATTGCCATATAGGTTAATGATGGGTTGACACAGTTGGCAGATGTCATAAACGAACCATCAGTAATATACACATTCGGAGCATCCCATACCTGATTCCATTTATTTACTACTGATGTTTTTGGATCTTTACCCATACGGGCTGTACCCATTTCATGAATGCCTCTGCCCATAGTACCATCACCGCGGCGGGGCTGAACGTCTTTTACACCTGCTGCTTCCAGCATTTCCACAGCATCGTTCACCATATCTTCCCGCATCTTCCGTTCATTGTCTCTCCATTCCGCATCGAATGCCAATATGTTCAATCCCCATTTATCTTTACGGGTTTTATCCAATGTTACTTTATTATCGTGATAAGGTAAAATCTCACCAAAACCACCGATACCCATAGACCACTGGCCCGGTTCGCTTAATGCTTCTTTATAATCAGCACCAATACTCATTTCGGCGATATTCCGGTTCCAACCCTCGCGGCTGGCACCGCCCTGGTAGCCAAAGCCCCGGATATAATCTCTTTTATCGCCATTTAAATTTCTGTAACGCGGGATATAAATTCCATTAGCGCGGCGGCCAAAGAAATACTTATCATCATAACCTTCTACTATACCACCGGCGCCTACACCCAGGTGATGATCCATTACATTATGCCCCAACTCGCCGCTGCTGCTTCCCAAACCATCAGGCCATACATCCGTTGCCGAATTCATCAATATCCAGGCAGTATTAAAAGTAGAAGCATTCAGGAAAACAATCTTTGCAAAATAATCGTAGGTTTTATTGGTTTCTGCATCCAGTACTCTTACGCCCTTTGCTTTCTTGGTGTCTTTATCATAGATCACCTCTGTTACTATTGACCATGGGCGCAAGGTTAAGTTACCGGTTTTCATTGCAGCAGGAAGGGTAGAAGATTGTGTGCTGAAGTAAGCGCCAAATGGGCAGCCCAACCAGCATTTGTTCCGATACTGGCAATTGGTTCTGCCGGGCAGTGGTTCGGTAATATTTGCAGTGCGGCCAATAATCATGGCACGCTTGCCGTCATAATGTTGCTTAAGCCTTGCCGATACATCTTTTTCTACACAATTCATTTCCATGGCCGGCATAAAATGTCCATCGGGTAATTGGGGCAATCCATCTCTGTTGCCGGATATACCTGCAAACTTTTCAGCATAGTCGTACCACGGTGCAATATCGTTATAGCGGATAGGCCAGTCAACAGCAATTCCGTCTTTGGCATTGGCTTCAAAATCGGCATTGCTCCAGCGGTAACTTTGGCGTCCCCACATTAACGAACGTCCACCAACATGATA
>JAICHT010000269.1 GCA_025924755.1 Chitinophagaceae bacterium
GGTACAAATATCTCTGCCGCATCTGCCCAACGCATCACATTGATAAATATGAGCAATGCCGGCACAATTACATCAGCCCTGTCTTCTTTTAATTTGTACATGACAATGCGCTGTTGCACCGATAAACTGCTAAACTCTTTATAATAGTTGCGAAGTAGTTCCAGGTCAAGCGGCTTTCCTTCTTTGCGTTTCGATAATGAAAATACTTTATTGATATTGCCGCCCGAACCAATTGCCGTAATAAGCTTGTTGGCTTTTACCTGGGCTTTAATAAAATCTTTCATGTCTTTCCAATGCTCTTCTTTTACCTGGTTTTTTAATAACCGGATAGTGCCGATATTGAAAGAATTTTTGGCAACAATTTTTCCATTGCTAAAAAAACTAAGCTCCGTACTGCCGCCGCCTACATCAATATACAAATACATATCCTGTGCATTTAAATTTTCTGCTACATGATTTTCGTATATAAAAGATGCTTCCTGGTCGCCGCTTATAATGTCTATATCAATGCCGGTTTCTTTCTTTACCTGTTGCCTGATTTCCTGGCCATTTGCGGCATCCCGCATAGCAGAGGTGGCGCAGGCTTTTAAATGCTGCACCTCATATACATTTAATAAGAGTTTATAAGCTTTTAATGTATCAATTACATGATTTCTTTTATGTGCTGAAATTTTACCTTCTTCAAATACATCAAAACCTAAACGAAGCGGCACTCTTACTAAAATTACTTTCACGAACTGTGGCTTTCCCGGTGTGTTTTCCACAACATCACTTATCAATAGTCGGGCGGCATTGCTGCCGATATCAATGGCTGCTAATCTCAACTGGCGTTACAATTTTATTATATAAATAATGGTAGGTTTCTATTTGCGACCGTATCAATAAATCGCTGTTATCTCTTACATATTCGTTGCTTAAAGTGTTATCCAGCCATCGGGCTTTTACATTATCATGCAATTGTATGTTTAAAATGTCTTTCAATTCTTTCCGTATCTCGTCATCAAAAATAGGGCAGGAGGCTTCCACGCGGTGATCTAAATTTCTTAACATCCAATCGGCCGAGGAAATATATAATTTTTCTTTGCCGCCATTATGAAAAACCCACACCCGTGCATGCTCCAGATATTCATCTACAATACTTATAGCTTTTACCGGTTTTAAGAATTTAGAATTTTGAGAAAACATGCAAAAAATGCCGCGTATTATTAATTTTAATTCCACTCCCGACCGTGCCGCTTCGTATAAAGCATCGATCAATTTTTCATCCGATAATGAATTCATTTTGGCAATGATGGAAGCTTCCAGTCCCCGCTTGGCATTTTTAATTTCTGTGTTAATCATTTTTAATAATTCACTGCGGGTAGCTTCGGGACTGGGGATGATAGTAGTGCAGGCTTTTAAAAAATGGGTACCTGTTTTATAATGTTCCAAATAATTAAACATCCGGGCGACATCAGCCATAATATCCCTGTTGGCAGTGAGCAAGCAGTGGTCGGCATATACCCTGGCGGTGCTTTCATTTAAGTTGCCCGTACTTACAAAACCATATTGAATGATGCGGTCATTTACGCGTTTGCGGATCAGGCACAGTTTGGCATGTACTTTCATATTAGGGATACCGATCAGTACTTTTACACCTTCGTCTTCCAGCCTTTCCTTCCACTCCAGGTTTGCTTCTTCATCAAAGCGGGCCCGCAGCTCCAGCATAGCTGTAACCTGTTTGCCATTGCGTACCGCATTTACCAGGGCATTTATAATTTTTGATTGTGCAGCAAGACGGTAACATGTAATTTTTATAGTAGTAACATCCGGGTCAATAGCGGCTTCTCTTAAAAGATCGATTACAGAATTAAAAGAATGATAAGGGAAATGCAGCATAATATCCTGTTTCATTACCACATCGGTGATGCGCTGATCGACCAGCAACGGATGGATAAATGGCTTGCGGCGCTTGCCTTCTGCACGTAATATGCTTTTAGGAAACTCCATGAAATGGCGAAAGTTATGGATGCGTCCGCCTGGTATCAGGTTATCTCTTTTGGTGAGGTTTAGCCGGCGAATAAGGTATTCCAATAATCCGGGTTCCATTTCCTTATCGTAAATAAAACGTACCGGTTTTCCTTTGCGACGGTTTTTTAATCCCTTTTCAATTTTTTGAATAAGCGTGGTAGAGATGTCGCTGTCAATATCAATTTCCGCATCGCGTGTTACTTTAAAAATATGCGATTGATATTGGTTATATCCAAAATAGCTGAATATTTCCGGCAGATTGAAGCGGATAATATCTTCCAGCAATATGATATGGTGCTCATTATCAGGCGAAGGCAATATCACAAAGCGGTTTACGGCGCGGGTAGGCACTTCTATCACGGCATACTTTCTTTTTAGCGCACTATCCTGCTGCCACATTACCACACCTAAGTATATAGATTTGTCACGCAAATAAGGAAAATCCGGAATGCTTTCTATCATCAACGGAATCACGTTAGAGCTTACTTCTTCATCATAAAACCGTTTTACAAATTCCTGTTGTTCGGGGTTGAGATCTTTTTCGGTAACAAGAAACGTTTTCTCTTTTTTTAATTCCCCGATGATATTGTCCCATATCCTGTTAAACTCACTTTGCTGATTTAAAACCAACATTTGAATTTCTTCTAAAATGGTTTCTGCATTTTCATCTGCTTCAGCTTTCCCCTTATTGCCTACTTGTATCATCCGTTTAAGTGCGGCTACCCTTACCCTGAAAAACTCATCCATGTTATTAGAAAAAATTCCCAGGAAACGTATTCTTTCCCGAAGCGGCACCGTCATATCCGCAGCTTCCTGCAATACCCTGGCATTAAAAGAAAGCCAGCTGATATCCCTTGGGATCGTTCTTTTTTTAGATGAAGGCATAAGGTATGATTGTACTATAGTAAAGTTATGCAACAAGCATTACAATACTATTGCCAAATTTACAACAAGGTTTGTAATTTGCTTAGCAGCAGGGTGGTAGAAAGCCCGGGCACTATCGGGTTGATGATTACTTTACCGCCAGCCGCTATCACTTCTTTTGCGCCGGCAATTTCTTCTATTTTGTAATCGCCTCCTTTTATTAAAACATCGGGCTGTATAGCAATAATTAATTCCCTGGGAGTGGGTTCCGGAAAAATAATAACGCCGTCCACCATACTTAAAGAAGCCAATAGTAAAGCTCTCGATGCTTCGTCATTTACCGGGCGGTTTTTACCTTTTAATTCTTTAACAGAGGTATCGGAATTCAGCCCCACAATTAATATATCAGCCTGCTGCGCTGCTTCGGTTAAGGAAGCAATATGCCCGGCGTGTAAAATATCGAAACAACCGTTGGTAAATGCTATGGTTTTACCTAAAAGCCGCCAACGGGCTAAACTTTTTTGTAACTCCGGAAGTGTAAACACTTTATTAGGTATGCTGTTCCCTGGCCTCAATTTTTTTACTTTTATTATAGTATGAAAACAAACCTGAAAAAATCAAGCCACCACCAAGTATAATCAAGGTTTGCGCCGACCACAACAGCCAGCCCAATGCAGCGCCTGTTTCTTCGGGAACATTATAAAGCAGCATTAATTTTTCTACCAAAAACGGATAAGCGCCAATACCACCGGGTGTCACAATCATGCCTACACTACCCACAGCTAAAGTAGTTAGTCCGGCGCTGAAGCCCAGGTGTTCTGTTTCGTGCAGGGCATAAATACCTGCAGTAGTGCTAAGAAGGTAAAGTACCCAAATAAGCACCGAATAAAAAAGGAACCAGCCTTTATTTTTGATTAAGCGGATGCTGCTTAACCCGTGCAGTATGCCTTTGACCACGTTTTTTACTTTGGCAACTGCATCAATATGGCCAAAACGTTTTAAAACTACATAAAAAATGATAAAGAAAATGATGATGGCCGAAAGCGTAATTATGATCTTTTTTAAAGAAGTATGGCCTGAAGGATCTTGAAAAAAACTGCCAAAAAGCCCGGCGACATAACTGCCTATTATGTTTCCCTGGAAAATAAGCGCAATGGTAAATAAGAGAATCAAACTTACCAAGTCCACTGCTCTTTCCATTACAATAGTGCCAATCAGCTTATCGGTTCTTACATTTTCATATCGGGCCAGTAGTGAGCACTTTACCACTTCACCCAACCGGGGCACGCCGGCATTTACCATATAGCCAATCATTACGGCAGCCCAAGTATTAAACTTACTGGGGTGGTAGCCCAGCGGTTCCATTAAAATTTTCCATCGCAATGCCCGGAAATAATGACTCAGGAGCAGCATAACTACAACCGGCACTATTACCCAACGCCTCGCATTTTTAATAGAAACACGGATATGGCTCCACTGCTGCGGAGTAATATTTTTAATGGTAAGCCATACAAACAGTATTCCCAGCCCAAGGAAAAAAACATATTGAAATATGGTAAAAATCTTTTTCTTCATTTGGGCAAAAGAGCGTCACTGTGATTAGCTTAATTAAATTTTTAAAATCAATTTACAGTTTATTTCCTTCTTTAGGAAAAACTACCCAGGGCTTAAAGCTTTTTGCTTCTTCAAATGGCATTGATGCATAGGAGATGATAACCACCACATCACCTGTCATTCCTTTACGGGCTGCCGGGCCGTTTAAACAGCATACACCAGATCCTCTTTTGCCTTTTATAAGATAGGTTTCCAGCCGTTCGCCATTGTTTACATTTACAATCTGCACTTTTTCATTCTCAATCATATTAGCCGCTTCCATCAAACTTTCATCCAGTGTTAAGCTGCCCACATATTGAAGGTTAGCTTCAGTAATCATTACGCGGTGCACTTTCGATTTTAATACATTAATGTTCATAGCGCATACAAAGGTAGTTATTGAAGGCA
>JAICHT010000270.1 GCA_025924755.1 Chitinophagaceae bacterium
ATAAAGGAAGCTCTTGCAGCTTTCAAAGGCGTAAAGCGCCGCTTTGAGTATGTGATTCCACCAAAGCCGCAACAGCCGGGTGCCTATAAAAAACTTGTTTTTATTGATGATTATGCCCACCACCCGGAAGAACTGAAAGCATTGCTATTAAGCACAAGAAGTTTATTTCCGCAACGCAGGATCACCATCATTTTTCAGCCGCATTTATATTCCCGGACAAAAGATTTTCAAAATGAATTTGCCAATAGTTTAAGTCTGGCAGATACCATAATTTTGCTGCCCATTTACCCGGCGCGGGAGCTGCCGATAGAAGGCGTAAGCAGTAAAATCATATTCGATAAAATTGAGCACGAACATAAAGAAATCATGTCGAAAGAGGAACTGCTGCAATGGGCGGAAGCTTATAGAAATAAAATAGACCAGGATTTTGGAGAAGTGATTATTACTGCCGGCGCAGGTGATATTGATGCGTTGGTACAACCCTTAAAAGATATTTGGGCACAGGCATAAAGTGAAGCTAAAAAAATCCATAACAAAATTACTACTCGTTGCTGTCTGGATGATAGTAGGCACTGGTATGCTTACCCTGTTGATTGCTGCCAACCATAAAGACAATGATCATCTATGTAAAAGCTATATCATTTCTATTGAAGGCAGTGGCGAAAAATATGCTATTGATAAAACAGATGTGATACAACTGCTGGAGACGGCTGCCAAAGGAAAATTAATTGACAAGCCCGTAAGTGCATTTAATTTATCCGAGCTGGAAAAAGCGCTGAAAACAAATTTATGGATTCGTAGTGCCGATGTGTATTTTGATAGCCAGGATGTGATGCATGTATTGGTTACGGAAAAAGAGCCGGTTGCCCGTGTGTTTACCACAAGCGGAAATTCTTTTTATATAGATAGCAGCGGCGTGCAAATGCCTTTACTGCAAAAAGCCAGTATCCGGCTGCCGGTATTTACCAACTATCCTGCTGTAAAAGGTTCAAAGTCCAATGACAGTGCATTGGTGGCGGATGTAAAAAACATTGCTCAATTTATTAATAAGGATTCTTTTTGGAGAGCACAGATTGCTCAGGTCGATATCAAAGACAGCAAAACTTTTGAAGCCGTACCTACGGTAGGTAATCATATTATAAGAATTGGAACCGCACAAAACCTGCCTGCAAAATTTAGAAGACTTTTTGTTTTTTATCAGCAGGTATTAAGCAAAACCGGTTTTGATAAATACAGTGTATTGGATATACAGTTTGATGACCAGGTAGTAGCAACACATAAAGGATCTGGGTTGTCGGTAGATTCAGTACAGTTGCAGCAAAACATACAGGAGTTATTGAAGAAAAATACATTGCAATTGCAGGCGCAGGAAGCGCAGGCAGATATGGTCTCTACTAGTGCAAGAGCAGTGCCGGATTCAGTAAGCAAAAAAACAGAGGTGATAATGAAGCCGCTGAAAACAGCAGAAAAAAAGCCTGCAGTTATCGTTAAAAAAGCCAACAGGCCAGCCATAGTAAAAACTAAAATTTCGGTGAGAAAAGCCAGGCCAAAAGTGGCACCTGCAAGGAAGAAGGCAGTAATAAAAAAAGTAAATAATAGTAGTAAAAGACCAAAAGCGGTAATGTCAAAAAAAAGAATGTAATAAAATAGGTAATGATAAAAATAGAACGCTAAATTGTAACACAAATTCAGTAAGTATTTATTATTAGAATTTAATAAGGAAAAAAGAAGTTGATCATTTGACAATTAGTAATTAGAAGCACAAGAGTGCGACGCAACAGAAGAGGGACAGGGTGATGAAGGTGGCTATATAAATGGTAAGTGTGGATAAGCAGAATATGGGAAATGTGAAAAGAATAGCATAAAAAGGATTCTGTTGGGTGACGCATAGTAACCGGAAAACAACTAAAAACAATATAAGAAACATGAACAACGAGCAACCAATTATTGTTGGTCTTGACATTGGAACCACCAAGATTGCTGTAATCGCCGGCCGCAAAAACGACTTTGGTAAGTTGGAGATTTTGGGGTTTGGCCGAGCCAATTCCAATGGCGTTAAGCACGGGCAGGTGCTTAATATAGACGAAACAATAAAGGCAATCCAAACTGCGCTTGAAAACTGTTATGCATCCAATCCGAACCTTGAAGTTGCTGAAGTGTATGTAGGTATCGCAGGTCATCATATCAAAAGCCTGCAAACCCGTGGTGATATTGTGAGACAGGATTCTGAAAATGAAATTTCGCAGCGGGAGATTGACCAATTGATTGCAGATCAATACAAAACCTATATTCCTGCCGGCGATCAGATCATTGATGTGATTCCCCAGGAGTTTACGGTGGATAACTTTCAAAATATTTCTAACCCAATAGGATATGGTGGCATAAAAGTGGGTGCTAACTTTCATATTATCACAGGCGATAAAAACGCCATCCGGAATATCAAGCGAAGTGTAGAAAAATCGGGACTGGTTACAAAAGACCTGGTGCTGCAGCCACTGGCTTCATCCGCAGCGGTAATGGCGCAGGAAGATTTGGAAACCGGAATTGCTATAGTAGATATTGGCGGCGGTACTACCGACCTGGCCGTATTTTACGAAGGGGTTTTAAAGCATACGGCTGTCATTCCGTTTGCAGGTGAAAACATTACAAACGATATTAAAACAGGCTTGGGTGTATTGCGGGCACAGGCCGAACAAATGAAAGTTCAGTTTGGCAGTGCGCTGGCAAACGAAGCAAAAACCAATGCTTATATTACCATACCTGGTTTGCGGGGTATGCCTGCAAAGGAAATAAGTGTAAAGAATCTGGCTAACATTATCCAGGCTCGTATGAGTGAAATTCTGGATTTTGTTACCTACCATTTAAAACAAGTGGGACTGGATAATAAGATGCTGAACGGTGGAATTATTTTAACAGGCGGTGGCTCTCAGTTAAAGCATTTAATTCAGCTTACCGAATATGCTACAGGCCTAAATGCCCGCGTGGGTTTACCGAACGAGCATTTAGCTCCTGGCCATATTGAAGAATTGGCAAAGCCTACCTATGCTACTTGTTTGGGACTGATATTAAAAGGATATGACGATTACGAACATAACCGCAAACAATTTACACGTGATTTTAAGCAAATTGTAGTTCCGGATAATTTAAAAGATCACGGGATGAGCGAAGAACCCGTAGAAGTTTTAAACGATAATGAACCTGAAAAACCCCGCAAAAGCATGTCAAGCTTTTGGGGCAAATTTAAAAACAGCTTAATCGACATTTTTAAGGAAGAAGAAGATCATCATCTGTAGTAAATGATGTGTTAGTCATTTAATTAAAATTCAATCACAGCATTTCCATGCTTTTTGGAGATGCATTAAAATCTTTATAATGATACAATTTGATTTGCCAAAAGAGAAATCATCCATACTCAAGGTAATTGGTATTGGCGGCGGTGGCAGCAATGCGGTTACTCATATGTATAACCAACAGATAGACGGCGTGGACTTTATCATATGCAATACCGATGCGCAGTCCATATCTCAGAGTACCGTGCCCAATAAAGTACAGTTGGGGCCGCATCTTACACAAGGGTTGGGTGCGGGTGCTAATCCTGAAATTGGCCGCCAGGCTACTGAAGAGTCTTTTGAAGAAATAAAACGCATGCTGGAAGTAAATACCAAAATGGCATTTGTAACTGCTGGCATGGGCGGTGGCACTGGTACCGGTGGCGCACCCATTATTTCTAAAATTTGTAAAGATTTAGGCATATTAACCGTAGGCATTGTTACCACCCCTTTTTCCTATGAAGGCAGAAAACGCCAGCTCCAGGCAGAGGAAGGAATAAAAAATTTAAAACAATATGTAGATACGCTGCTGGTAATCAGTAACGATAAATTGCGCCACCAGTTTGGGAATTTAAAAATGCGGGAAGCCTTTGCCAAAGCTGATAACGTGTTGGCTACTGCCGCAAAATGCATTACCGATGTTATTAACAGCACCGGACAGATAAATGTGGACTTTGCCGATGTATGCACCGTAATGCGCAATGGAGGCGTAGCCATATTAGGAAATGCCGCATGCGAAGGAGAGAACCGTGCAGACCGTGCTATAGAAGAAGCGTTAAATTCACCATTATTAAATGATAATGATATCAGGGGAGCTAAGTGGATATTGATCAATATCAATTCTGCTGAAGGTGAACACGAGTTTACAATGGATGAAGTGGATATCATTCAAAATCATTTATTAAGCCAGGCCGGGGAAAATACCGATGTGATTCTTGGATTAGGATATGACAACTCCCTGGGTAATAAACTGGGCATTACCTTAATTGCCACCGGTTTTGAATATAAAGATCCGTTTAGCAGAAGAGAAAAAGTAAAAACAGATACAAAGAAGGAAGATAAAATTGTAATGACATTAGGTGATGAAAAAGAAGCACCAAAAGCTGCGCAACCACAGGCCGAGGTAATAGACCCTATGGCTCCTAAACTGGTAGAAGAAATGCCTACACTGACTATAAGGGAAATGCCGGAGCCGCAAAAGCAGGAACCTTATAAGGCAAGTGTGCAGATGCCTGCCCCGCAAAAGCCAAAAGAAGAAGTTCCGATACATTTGCAGCTAAAAGTTAGAGAAGATGAAACAAATCAATTAGATTTGGAACAGCAGGAATTTGAAAGAAAGAAAAAGATGCTGGATGACAAGTTTGAGCAATTGCGTAAAAATGTAATTGCAACAGCTGGCAATACGGCTTCTTCTCAAAATACGGCCTCACAGGCGTCTGCAGCGTCGGGGGGCTATTTATCCAGACCATCCAATATTTACGCAGATTACAAAAGAGAAGTTCCGACTTCAAAAAACGCTGCCGAAGAACCGGTTTCGAAACC
>JAICHT010000271.1 GCA_025924755.1 Chitinophagaceae bacterium
AGCTAAATACGATACGGCGTTGATGTGTAGTATTTTCTTTGCTCTTAGTAATTAAGGGCTCCGCATACTGACGCAGCGCTTTGGCTTTTGCCAGCGTAGTTACAATACGCTTGTGCTGAAATAACTGGCAGGCCAGGTTGCTTAACAACGCATCTCTGTGCGCTTTTTTACGGCCTAAATTGTTGACTTTGTCTCCGTGACGCATGACTTGTTTGTTTTACTCCGCCGCACCGTGTCAGGAATTGCAGCGTACATTATAAAATTTAAATTAATAGTCGTCTTTATCTATACCCAGCTTGCTTAAATCCATTCCAAAATGCAAACCTCTTTCATTCAATACCTGCTCAATTTCGGAAAGTGATTTCTGACCAAAATTCCTAAACTTCATCAGGTCTTCCTGCTCGTATTGCACCAACTCACTTAAGCTATTGATCTTAGCAGCCTTCAGGCAATTAAATGCCCGTACAGAAAGGTCTAAATCTTCTAAAGGCGTTTTTAATACTTTGCGCAATTGCAAGGTTTGCTCGTCTACAATGTCTTCTTTCTTTTCTTCTTTATTATCGAACGTAATATTTTCATCCGTAATAATCATTAAGTGCTGTATCAATATCCGGCTGGCTTGCTTAACGGCTTCTTCCGGATGTATAGTACCGTCGGTAACCACGTCCATTACCAACTTTTCATAGTCGGTACGTTGCTCTACACGGGTATTCTCAATACTGTACTTTACATTTTTGATCGGTGTATAAATCGCATCAGTTGGAATGTAGCCTAAAGGAGCGTCTTTGGGTTTGTTTTCTTCTGCAGGCACATAACCACGGCCTCTGCCAATGGTAATTTCCACTTCCAATTTTGCAGAAGCATCTAATGTGCATATCAGTAATTGCGGATTCATTACCTGAAACGATTGTGTGCCTTCACCAATCATGCCGGCAGTGAACTCCGTTTTATTTCTGATAGAAAGAGAAATCTTTTCATTCTGAACATCATGGTCAACAATTTTTTTCAACCTTACTTGTTTCAGGTTTAATAAAATTTCAACCACGTCTTCAGAAACACCGGGCATAGTAGCAAACTCATGCTCCACTCCTTCAATTTTTACACCGATGATTGCATATCCTTCTAATGAATTCAGCAATACGCGGCGTAAAGAATTGCCGATAGTTACAGCATAGCCGGGTTCCAACGGACGAAACTCAAACTGGGCTTCGAAGTCGGTTACTTTTTGCAATACTATTTTATCAGGTTTCTGAAAATTTAAAATAGCCATATCGATTTACGATTTTATTTTTACGATTTTGTTACTGGCAGTGGTATCACTGCTCATCGCCTGTTGTGTCACTCACTGCATCGTTCTGATATACTAATGAGCGGCAAATCAGTTATCAGGTCATTCAATAAATGATTATTGAACTATGACCGTAATAACTATTATTTAGAGTACAACTCGACGATTAATTGTTCCTTGATATTTTCAGGAATACTATCCCTTTCCGGATAAGTAATAAAAGTTCCCTGCATATCTGCTTCATTCCAGTCAACCCAGCTAAATTTCATGTTTCTGCCACGTATCTGGCTGGTAACTGCAGTATTGTCTTTCGACTTTTCTTTCAGCGAAACAATATCACCTGGCTTTAACTGGTAAGAAGGTACGTTTACAACCTCACCATTAACTGTTACGTGCTTATGGCTTACCAACTGGCGTGCAGCCGGGCGGGAAGGCGCAACGCCCATACGGAAAACCGTATTATCCAGGCGTGCTTCCAATAATTTAATCAGGTTTTCGCCGGTAACACCTTTACGGCGTGAAGCTTCTTCAAATGTTTTGCGGAATTGTTTTTCCAATACACCGTACGTGTATTTTGCTTTTTGTTTTTCACGAAGCTGAAGGGCAAATTCTCCTAAAGTTTTACGCTTTTTTGTAGCGCCATGCATACCCGGAGGATTGCTGTTCTTATCTAACCATTTGCCATTGCCTAATATAGGCTCACCAAATCTCCTGGAGATCTTGGTTTTTGGACCATTGTAACGTGCCATATTTATTTCATTTCCGCTTTTTAAAAACCGGTGCGTTCATCGTTAAAAGCGGTAAAAATTAATGAAGCACCCTTTAGTTAAATGAAACCGTATTGGCTCAATATGTTATATCGGATGATAGTTGATAGACAACTTCTCAACTATCATTTTCGCTTATACTCTTCTCTTTTTTGGAGGACGGCAGCCATTATGCGGTAATGGAGTTACGTCTTTTATCATGGTAATTTCCATACCTGAATTAGCAAGGGCACGCATAGCGCCTTCCCTTCCGGCACCAGGACCTTTTACATATACATCACAACGCTTCATACCGGCTTCCAATGCTACTTTAGCGGCATCACTGGCTGCCATTTGTGCGGCATATGGCGTATTCTTTTTAGAGCCTTTGAAGCCCATTTTACCGGCGCTGCTCCAGGATATTACCTGGCCTTGTTTGTTAGTTAAGCTGATGATGATGTTGTTAAAACTGGCTACGATATGAGCATCGCCATAGGTATCTACTTTTACAACTCTTTTTTTTGCAGCGGCTTTTGCGCTTTGCTGTGCTTGTTGTGCTTTTGCCATGTTACTTAGGTAATCTTTTTCTTTTAATAATTATTATGCATTTGCATAACCTAAACCAACCCTCCACCTGCACCGCGCATCCGTAATTGGTTTAGAAATAAGGTGCATATAAAACACTAAATGCTAAATGCTTAACGCCAAAAGCATTGTGTTGCCTTGAACATTAAGCATGAAGCTTTCAGCTGTTATTTTACTTCTTAGGTGCTTTCTTTTTACCGGCAACCGTTTTACGCTTTCCTTTACGGGTGCGGCTATTGGTTTTGGTACGCTGACCTCTTAGCGGTAATCCTTTACGATGGCGCAAACCACGGTAGCAAGCAATATCCAGTAACCGTTTGATACTCATTTGTACTTCCGAACGCAAAGCACCTTCTACTTTAAATTCTTCAGTAATGGTAGTACGAATGCCATTCAGATCCTGGTCATTCCATTCATGCACTTTCTTGTTAGGATCAATATTGTTCTTTTCAAGAATATAACGTGCAGTAGAAGGTCCAATACCATAAATATAGGTAAGGCCAATTTCTCCTCTTTTACTTTTGGGTAAGTCAACGCCGGCAATACGAGCCATAGTTCTATTTTAATTTTTAGCGCTAAGAAATAAAAGAGGGAAAAGAGAAAAAGAGTAAATTTTTAGACTACCCATATCTTTTTAAAGTTCCTTTATTCTCAGCTTTTAGGTTTACAGTTTTTTATTACTTAGAGTTTACAGGAGATTTGCAAGAAAAAGAAAAACTAATAACATGTCTTCTTTTCTCTTTTTCCTCTTTATCTCTTAGCCTTGTCTTTGCTTATAGCGTGGATTTTTCTTGTTAATTACGTAAAGCTTTCCTTTACGACGTACAATTTTACAATCGACGCTACGCTTTTTTATTGATGCTCTCACTTTCATATAATATAGCTTTTGCTTTAGCTTTTCGCTTTCAAAATTTATTTATACCTGAATATGATTCTTCCTCGTGATAAATCGTAAGGGCTCATCTCCACGCCTACCTTATCGCCTGGCAAAATTCGTATGTAATGCATCCGCATTTTTCCGGAAATTGTTGCTAATATTTCATGGCCATTTTCAAGCTTTACCCTAAACATTGCATTTGAAAGGGCTTCTAAAATAGTTCCATCCTGTTTAATTAAAGGTTGCTTCGACATACTTATTTTGGGAGCGCAAAGATATATTTATTTGAGGAAATAAAAATAAAATAAGGCGTTCTTTTAAAGAAACGCTCAGCAGGAAGTATAAATTTAACAACAATTTGTTGATTCAGAAGCGTTCCAGCTGCACTTTGGTCATTTGATAGTAATGATTTTGAAGTTCGTGTAAGTACATCGGACTATGAAAATGACGGTGATCTTCCCTGTACCAAACTTCGTAATTACTGAAATCGCCGGGCTTGGAAAGCAAAATTCTAAATGGGCCTTTCAGGAATTTAACGCCGTTTTCCGTTTCCTGTCTTTCAAAGCCCAGCTTTGTAAGTTGCTCTTCGTCTAACTGGATGGCTCCAATTTGCTCCGGTGCATACCAAAATTCCTGTATGCCGTTATCTACCAAAGCCATATTTTCATCGCGGCTTACTTCTATCACTGTTCCTTCTCTTTCTACGCCTTCGTCGTTCACTTTTACAATATCGCCTTCTTTTAAGTCTTGAAGTCTGATCATGGGACAAGCTTTTATTTAAGTTAGTTTCGAATTTACAAAAGCTTATAATATTAGCAATAACTTATTTACAGGTAAATAAAATAATTTACAATCTTTACTCTTATTCAATCCAACTCATGGTATAACTGTCGTTTTCAATTTGTAAGGCCTGTTTTGTAAGCATTAGCGGATGAAACGTATCAATCATTACTGCCAGTTCTTTTGTTTCTTTGGCACCAATGCTTTTTTGAACCGTTCCCGGATGCGGCCCGTGCGGTATGCCTCCGGGGTGTAAAGTGATCATCCCTTTTGTAACATTTTTACGGCTCATAAAATCGCCATCTACATAATAAATCAATTCATCACTGTCAATATTACTATGGTTGTAAGGCGCTGGAATAGAAAGCGGGTGATAATCAAATAATCGCGGTACAAAGCTGCATACTACATAATTATTACCTTCAAAAGTTTGATGTACCGGCGGCGGCTGATGCACCCTTCCGGTTATGGGTTCAAAATCGTGTATGGAAAAGGCATATGGATAACAACATCCATCCCACCCTATTACATCAAATGGATGTGACGCATAA
>JAICHT010000272.1 GCA_025924755.1 Chitinophagaceae bacterium
ATAAAGAAACAGTGGGTAAATAGCCAAGCTGGTTGCGTTTTAAATCCAGTTCCTGCAGGCGTTTGGTATAGCCCAGGGTTCTGATTTCCGGCCGGTCTTCATATTTAAAATTATTATCTAGCACATTTTCTTTAATATTTTCTACGGTTAAGTCATCTTTCAAAATCACGGTATCCTGCTGCGAAACACCCAAAGCAAATTTTAATGCGGCATAAGCCAGTTGAACCGAGTTGGCAACTACCGTTTGATTGGTTTTCAGGTTGTTCAACTGCACCTGCACTTTATCTAAATCCAGCCGCTCGGCAAAGCCGTTTTTATACATCAAAGAGTCGTCATGATACAGTTTTTCTAACCGCTTTACACCTTCATCTAAAAAATACGATTGTTTTTGCGCAATTAAAATAGCATAGTATCTTTTATATGCCGAATCCTTGATCTTTTCTTTGGTTTGTTCGGTTAACGCATTGTAGTAATCCAGCGAAGTTTGCCGCGCCTTAAGCGCTACAAATACGTCAGGCTGAAATAAAAGCTGGCTCAATGTTCCGCCTAGTGTTAAATTCCAGGGTTGCTGAAAGCTGAGGGCCTGCAAGGTAGGAGCCGGAATAGCAGTAGTAGAAGGGAGTAACCCCTCCTTTATAAGCGTGCCGTATAGTACGGTTTGCGAGGCATCCGGAAAAAGAATATTAGGCAATTGCAGGTAATGGTTGGCAGAAACAGTGCCTGTAACCTGCGGCAACGCCTGCCCGGTAATTTGTTTATTATTTGCCTGCTGCAGCTTATAATCCAGTTGTGCATTTTTTATTTCAATCACATTTTTAAACGCCAGGTCTACCGCGTCTTTTACGGTAAGCTCATACTTGTGCTGTGCATGTACGCTGCCCGCAGCTATAAAGCATAAAACTACCAGCAGTGTTTTTATTCGGGTCATCATTATTTACTTTTTTGACGTTGTTGTTTGTATTTCTGAATCAGTTTCTGGCCTTTTTGCGTAGCCAGTCCGTATAAAAAATGTTCAAGCAATTGCTGCTCTATATGCACCAGGTTGGTACGGTTGTCTGGAAAAACGTCCGGGTTAAAGGCCAGCATTACATTATAAATTCGGTGCCGCGCTATGACATCCACATCAATTTCTGCACGGTATAATTCTTCCTTTATGCCCCGCTCGATATTGTTTTTTATCATACCGTATAAAAATCCGTTTTTATACTCCTGAAACTTCTTAAAAATGGATGGATGGTATTTTTCCATGTCAAACAATACGGACGGATTCATATCGGCAAACACTTCCTGTATCATATCAAAGGCTAAAAACACCTCGTGCAGCGCATTTTCCGCCTCTTGTTTGTCCAGCATGCACTTGGTGCGGTTATCGTCCATCACCCCGCTAAAAACGGCATTTACCAGTTCGTCTTTATCGGTATAATACTGGTACACCGTCTTTTTAGACATGCCCAGCGGAGCAGCAATATCATCCATAGATACGGAACGGATTCCATAGCGGTTAAACAATTCATGCGCCTTTATTAATATGCGTTCTTTTGCTTCCATAATCGTGACGCAAAACTAAGGAAACTTTTTATGTTGCCAAAGTTTCCAATATTATTTTTTTGTTATCCCTTATTTTCCTGCCCTTTATTAAAGGCTAACTTTGCTATATGAATGAAGAGGAAATACTACCACACCCATCTAAAGGCTTTCGGCCAGACAAGCTTTTTCAATACTTTTTACAAGGGCTTTTGGTGCTGGCGCCGGTAACCATTACTATCTATGCTATTTACTGGATCGTTTCTTCTATCGATAACCTGATACCTATTTTTACGGAACGTGCAGCCAATGGCACCATGTATGTCCGCAACTACGGTCTGGGTTTTTTGGTTATCATTGCTGCCATTTGCTTAACAGGTTACTTAAGCTCTTTTTTTATAAAGCTTAAGATGTTTAGTTTGTTTGATTCGTTCCTGGAAAAAACACCAGGTATTCGTTTTATTTATTCTACAGTGAAAGATTTTTTTGAAGCCTTTGCCGGCGAAAAGAAAAAGTTTAATCAGCCCGTATTTGCCAATATCGATGATACGGATGTATGGCGCATCGGCTTTATCACCCACCACGATATGTCGGATTTTGGTTTTACCGATTATCTAACGGTGTATATACCGGCCTCGTATTCAATAGCAGGCAATGTATACCTGCTGCCCAGAACCCGCATCAAGCATATTACCAATATTAGTGCTACGGAAGCTATGAAGTTTGCTATCAGCGGCGGCGTTACCAATGTAGACGATGATAAACTGCACAAATAATGTCAGTATCTTATAAAAGATTTATTTTAATCCTTGCTTTAATTTGTATTCAACTGCCTTGCTTTAGCTGGGGCTTTTATGCGCATAAAAAGATAAATTACTATGCGGTGTTCCTGTTGCCGCCGCAAATGCTGGTCTTGTACAAACCCAATATCAATTTTATTTCCGATCATGCTGTAGACCCGGATAAGCGCCGGTATGCCATAGCAGCAGAAGCGCCACGGCATTATATTGATATAGATGCCTATGGTGCGTACCCATACGATTCGTTGCCACGCAATTGGGATAAAGCAGTTGCCAAATATTCAGAAGATTCGCTACTGCAACAAGGCATTTTGCCTTGGTGGGTACAAACCATGCAGCACCGGCTCATTGCTGCTTTTAAAGAAAAGAACAGCAGCAAAATTTTAAAATTGTCGGCAGAAATTGGCCATTATATTGCCGACGCACATGTGCCCTTGCATGCTTCTAAAAATCATAACGGCCAGCTTACCAATCAAACAGGCATTCATGCTTTTTGGGAAAGCCGCGTGCCGGAATTATTGGCCGATAACGACTGGGACTTTTTTATTGGCAAGGCCGAATACATAAAACAACCGGCCAATTTTATATGGCAACGGGTGCTGGAAAGCGCCGCAGCGGCCGATACGGTTTTGCAATATGAAAAAGAATTAACCGCCAAATTTCCAGCCAGTCAAAAATATGCGTTTGAAGACCGTAATGGCGTAATGATAAAGCAATATTCCACCGCATTTACCAAAGCCTACGACGCTAAATTAAAAGGAATGGTAGAACGGCGCATGCGGCAATCCATCTATGCAGTAGCATCGTTTTGGTATACTGCATGGGTAGATGCCGGCCAGCCGGATTTAGCGGCACTTACCCACAAAGATTTTAGTGAAGCGGATGCAAAAGAGTTTGAACAGTTAAACAATGCCTGGAGAAACAATAGCATAAAAGGGCGGACACACGAAGCACCTTAAACAAACCTTACTACATTTGCGGCTTAAGTATATATGCCGTGAATACAACAACGAATCAAATACACAACTTAAATGCGGGGCCTTCCATTCTTCCCAAAGAAGTTTTTGAAGAAGCCAGCCGCGCCATTCTGGATTTTAATAATACCGGTTTGTCCATTTTGGAAATCGGCCATCGCACCAAGTTGTTTCAGGATGTGATGGATGAAGTGATCGGTCTTACCAAAGAGTTAATGGCGCTTGATGCCGATCATGAAGTATTATTTTTACATGGAGGTGCATCTACCCAATTTTTCCAGGTGCCCATGAATTTGTTGGATGATACTGCATCGGCTGCTTATACCGATACTGGCGTATGGGCTGTAAAAGCAGCTAAAGAAGCGAAGCTATATGGCAAAGTTGATATCGTATGCAGTTCCAAAGAAGCTAATTATACCTACCTACCCAAGCAGTTTGAAGTGGCCCCTAATAGTGCGTATTTACATCTTACTACCAATAATACCATATATGGAACGCAGTGGCAGGATCTGTCGCTGTTTTACAACAAAGGCGTTCCGCTGGTGGCCGATATGAGCAGCGACATCTTAAGCCGCCAGGTAGATTTTAATCAATATGACCTGATATATGCCGGTGCACAAAAAAATGTAGGTGCCGCCGGTGTGAACATTATTGTAATCAACAAACGATGCCTGGGAAAAGTAAGCCGTCAGATTCCTACCATGATGGATTACCGCAATCATATTGAAGCGGGCTCGCTTTTAAATACGCCACCGGTTTTTGCCATATACGTATGCCTGCTTACGCTGCGCTGGCTGAAAAGCATCGGCGGTGTGCCGGAGGTTGAAAAGAGAAACAACCAAAAGGCAGACCTATTTTATACCACGTTGGATAGCTTGCCCCTATTCAAAGGAACAGTAGCCAAAGAAGACCGCAGTAAAATGAATGCCTGTTTTGTAATGGAAAATGCGGCGCTGGAAAAAGAGTTTTTAACGCTGTGCCAGCAGGAAGGAATGATAGGCGTAAAAGGCCATCGCAGCGTAGGCGGCTTCCGGGCTTCCATGTACAACGCATTGCCACTGGAAAGCGTAGCGGCATTTACAGATTTGATGAAACATTTTGCACAAACGAAATCTTAAAAGAATTATGGCTCATATCAAACCTTTCAAAGCCTTACGGCCGCACAACGAATATGCGGCGCAGGTAGCGTCCAAACCTTATGATGTATTAAATTCGGAAGAAGCCCGGAAAGAAGCCGAAGGCAATGCCCTTTCTTTTTTGCACATCACCAAAGCCGAAATTGATTTGCAACCAGCTACGGATATTCATAGCAATGAGGTATATCAAAAAGCGGCCGAAAACCTGCAAAAATTTATCAAGGAACATATCCTTTTTGAAGAAGAAAAACCTTGCTATTATATATACGAATTACAATGGAAAGGCCGCACTCAAACCGGCCTGGTATGCATATCATCCGTACAGGATTATTTTGATGACGTGATAAAAAAGCACGAACTCACCCGGCCAGAAAAAGAACTGGACCGC
>JAICHT010000273.1 GCA_025924755.1 Chitinophagaceae bacterium
AGGTGCTTTTGCCGCCAGCATTTTCCCAGGTTAATAAATTTAAAGTAGTATCGTTTTCTATTGGCCTTGTGGCATCCCAAACCTGGCCGGCTACTTCTGCCGCCAGCACCTTTCTTGCCAGTCCTTCTGAAATGGATTTGGCGATATCCAAAGCAGTTGTGCCTTTTTCGTATTGGCGTATCGCTCCATCCGGAAATGTAATATTGATCATTATATTGGTATAAAGAGCGGCAAAATTAACAAACTATTGCTACAGTATTCAAATGGCAACATTTGTTAATAGTTAATTTCACATTACCATGAAATCTTGTTCTCTAAAACTACTTTCAATATTCCTTTTTTTTATTGGTTTCAGTAACGCCGTTACAGCACAGGATATTACGGGCATCTGGCGTGGGTATTTTGTTACAGAAAGCAATGATCAATATAAGTTTGAAGTTCAGGTGGAGCAAAATAAAAACAACCGGGTTTCCGGCGTGTCTTATTCCTACCTGTCTACTGTATTTTATGGCAAAGCGTCGTTGACCGGATATTATAATAAAAGTTCAAAAACCGCACTGATACAGGAAATTAAAACCATTGAACTGCGCATGTCCGGCGGCTCCGTAGCTTGTATCATGAAGTGTCTTGTAAACTATGCCAGGTCGGGAAACGAAGAATTTTTGGAAGGAACCTTTACCAGTTCATATGAGAAATCGGATACCGGAACAGGTATCAGGCGGGGCGGTAATTGTGGAGGTGGAAAAATATATTTAAGAAAAGTAACCACCTCTGACTTTTATGTAGAACCGTTTTTAAGAGATAAGCCTTTAGAAAAAAATACAACTCCGCCCGTGGCTCAAAAGCCGGAAACCCAGGCACCGGCTAAAAAACCCAACCCTAAGCAACCTTCAAAAAGCACTGCGGGCAAAATAACGTCAATTACGCATCAAAAAACCATAGCAAAAACTCCTAAGAAAAATATACCTGAAACCGATACAGCAAGAAGGCAGATAGCACCACCGGTAACTATAGAGCAGCAGCCCCAAAAGGAACTTCCCAAACCCTCCGTTACTCCGCCTGCTGTTATAAGAAACCGGCAAAATAACTTACTGCAAACCATTAATGTAAAAAGCCATGAAGTAGTTATAAACTTATATGATAATGGTGAAATTGATGGCGATACGATATCGGTATATTTTGATAATAAATTGATATTATCAAAACAAGGATTAACTGCATCGCCACTTACCGCTACTTTAAATATGGGTGACGATAATAGCGAACATACGCTAACTATGGTGGCCGATAACCTGGGCCGCATACCCCCAAACACATCGCTTATGATTGTGCATGATGGCGATAAGCGGTACGAAGTGCGGGTAACATCCGATGAAACCAAAAATGCCACCGTGCGTTTTCGTTATCAAAAAACGGATTGATAGTAAGAGGGTTATGCACTTTTTACATTGTTTAGTATAAAGTGCGTTGCACCTATTAAAAAATTGTAGTAGTTTACTATTGCTTATTCTTCGCAACCTAAACTACAGGCCATGAAAAAACTACAATGGTTTATGCTATTGGGTTTAATGGTAAACAGCTTTTTAATAGCAGCACAACCTGATACTGGCGTACATGCCACTTCCCTTAGCAAAAATATTTATACCATTGACCGCTCTAAGTTTTTTACAGATGAAAAGCCGGTGGAACTGACTATTGTAACCGATTTTAAAAAAATGCAGACGCAAAAAGTGAAAGGCGTGTATCAAAATGCTACCATCACTTTAGCTATGCCGGAAAGCGAAGGAATTACAGAAGATGTCCAGTTGTATGCCCGCGGCGAATTTAGACGCAAAAATTGTGGTATGCCCGGAATCATGCTCAATTTTAAAAACCCGACTTCTCAAAAATTAAGTGCATTAAAAAAACTCAAACTTGTTTGCGCCTGTGGCTCTTCTGTATATGATCAGCAACTGCTATTGACGGAGTATCTCATTTATAAAATGTACAATTTAATAACGGATATGAGCTTTAGGGTCAGGCTAGCTAAAGTAAATTATACCGATAGCCGTTCTAAATTTAAAACGTACACCCAATATGCATTTTTAATAGAAGATATAAAAGACCTGGCTGCAAGAAATGGTTGCAAAGAAGTAAAAAACAAAGTGTTCTTAACAGAAAAAACCAATCGCAGCCAAATGACAGTCGTAGCCATATTTGAATATATGATTGGCAATACCGACTGGGCAGTTCCTAACAATCATAACATCCGCCTGTTGCGGCCTGTAAACGATAGTACCGCTATGCCATATGTAGTTCCGTATGACTTTGATTTCTCGGGTTTGGTAAATGCGCCCTATGCTTCTCCAAGCGAAGAACTGGATATTAAAAACGTAACAGAACGCTCCTACAGAGGCTTTCCAAGAACTATGGATGAAGTAGAATCGGTACTGGATATATTTAGAAATGAACAACCCGCTATTATGGCATTGGTAAATAATTTCGATCTCATTCAAAAGAAAGACCGTGGAATTTTATCAAAATACCTGGAAGAATTTTACGCCATCATCAGCAATAAAAACATGGTAAAAGAAACGTTCATCCTGGGCGCTCGTGTACAATAAAAGTTGCTAAATCTTTAGTATTTCAAACAAATCGATGCGGAGCACCAGGATATCTTTTCAACTTAAAATTTAAAGTTCCAGGTTACGGAGGGTAATACCGGAAAGAGGGAAACCTGCTTTGCTTCTACTTTCAACGTTCCGTCATATGGGCTTCCGGTTTGATCAAAATAAATAAAGTAAGGATTTAACCGGCTGTAGGCATTGTACAAGCTAAATACCCACGAGCCTTTTATTTTCTTTGGTTTTTTATTTTGCGGCGTATATGTGGCCGAAATATCTAACCGGTGATATGAAGGCAGCCGGTATTGGTTGATGTTACTGTATTCCTGCGTAAGGCTGCCTTCGATAATATAAAATTGTTCGGGCAAAGAAGTAGCGTTGCCGGTGCCATATACAAACACGCTGCCGAAGCGCCATTTTGGATTTAGCTCATACGCAGCTACTATTGATAAATCGTGCCGGCGGTCATACTTTGCCGGAAACTTCTGGCCGGCATTTAAATCGGCAAATTTGCGCCACGTCCACGATAAAGTATATCCAATCCAGCCCGTAAGTTTTCCCTGCGTTTTATTGATGAATAATTCGGTGCCATAGCTCCAACCTTTTCCAAATACAAAAGCTTCTTCCGGATCGCCCAGGTTTGGTGTATATCCTTCCTTATATTCAATCTGGTTGCGCATTTGCTTGTAATACACTTCTATAGAAGTTTCGTATTGATTGTTGCTAAAGTTTTTAAATACGCCTCCTGCATATTGCCAGCTTATCTGCGGCTTTACTCTAAAAGTGCTCGGCACCCACAAATCCGTAGGCAGCGTAGTTCCTGCATTGCTTACCAAATGTATAAACTGCAAATTACGGGTTAGCGATCCTTTAACAGATGTGGTAGCGTTGAAAGCATACCGCAGCGTTAGGCGGGGCTCAAGGCCACTATACATTTTTATGTTTTGCAGGTTTTTGTAAACCGTACTGTCTATTTTATTTTGATTGGCATCCCTTACATATTTGGTATAAGGCCCCACTTGCGAAAAACTACTCCACCGCAACCCATAATTCATTTTTAGCTTGCTGGAAATATCCCAATCGTCCTGCACATATGCCGCGCTTTCAATAGCATATTTCACGCCTGCGTTGTTGGGCTCAAATACAGTAGAATCCTGCCTTCCCGATACCACGTTGGGAACAAATTTGTGATAGGTAAGCAGGCCACCGAATTTTATCTTATGTGAAGCCGAAGCAAAATAATCAAAATCTATTTTGCCGTTACCATCGCGAATGCCGGAAGAAAGCGCCACTTCGAAATTATTTTGTGCAGCAGCAAACCGAAATTTATAATCATTATAAACCAATGTAGTATTGGCAAACAACTTCCTGTTAAATACATGGTTCCAGCGCAGCGTGGCCGTAGAATTACCCCAGGGAATATCTGCTTTAAACGAACGCTTGGCATTATTAAACGCAAATACATCTTTGCCGGTGTAGCCGCTTAGGTAAATACGGTCTTTTTCGGAAAACCGGTAATTTACTTTTGCATTGAGGTCATAAAAATAGTAGCCCGATCCGTAAAACGAACTGCTTTTGGGCACAAAAGGTTTTATCAACCCATCCAGGTAAGTTCTGCGGGCAGAGACAATAAAAGAAGCTTTATTTTTTTTGATAGGACCTTCCAGTGAAAACCGCGAAGCAATTAACCCGATACCACCTTCGCCATGAATGGCATTGCTGTTTCCGTCTTTCATAGAAATATCCAATACAGATGATAAGCGGCCGCCATATTGGGCGGGCATTCCGCCTTTTATAAGCGAGGTATTTTTGATGGCATCCGAATTAAAAATAGAAAAGAAACCAAACAGGTGCCCGGTATTATATACCACGGCATCATCCAGCATTATTAAATTTTGGTCAGGGCCGCCTCCCCTCACATAAAACCCGGCATTTCCTTCGCCGGCATTTTGTACTCCCGGCAGCAACTGTATGGCTTTCAATATGTCTACCTCACCCAAAAAAGCCGGTATGTTTTTTATTTGATTGATCGACAAATCTACCTTCCCCATTTGCGCATTTGCCACATTAGCATCTCTTTTGCGGCTAAACACCAGCACTTCCGACATAGCCGCCTGTTTAGAAGACAATAAAAAATTTTGCTCCAGGTTTTGATGTAAACTAACCGACTTTATAATGGTTTGATAAGATATA
>JAICHT010000274.1 GCA_025924755.1 Chitinophagaceae bacterium
CAATAAAAGGAAATTATTTCGGACGCAGGAATTGAAATGTTTTTATTGTCGGGAATACTAAACTTTATATTATACGATAGCTTGCTGATGATGGCTTTTCGGTATACCGCCAAAGCTTTTGAAACACCTCCTTCCATACTGGACGTACCCGTTGCAACTATATTTTGGCTGAAAGAAAATAAAGGAAGGAATAGAAGTGCCGAAAAACTACTTTTTATGAGTAATCCATTTTTCATAATCCGCAAAGAAAAAAGATTTGTGTTAAGAAGTGTGATTTAAGTTTATTCTAAGGCAGATGTGTATAGTATAATGAGGTTTTCTTACAGAAAAAAGAAGCTTCGCTGGGACAACAAGCCGTAGTGTGCAATAGGGGCATATTTTAATTGTCTATATTTCTTTAATAGCTAATATCTGTAAGCGTTTATAGTCTGCGAACCATTTGCCATTTATAAAACATTGCTCCCGGATCTTTTCCTGCACATCTGTTTTTATGCCCTTCTTTTTTTGCTCTGGTATGCCTTCCAGGTACATGCTACCAAACATTTCCAGCCAGTCTTCAACACCATGATCGCTATCAGCAAGTTCAGTTGGCCGGTCGTAATGCTGGGCCAGCACCACTCTAAAACCATACTTTTCCAGCAGGGATGTATAAGCACCAACTGATGGGAAATACCAAACGCTACGGGCTGCATTTTCTGGATATCCTTTTTCCTTCAATGTTTCTATCAATTGATTTAATATGGTAGCAATATTCCCTTTTCCACCCATTTCCAATACAAACCTTCCACCTTTTTTTAAGGTATTGCCTATGCATTCAATGGCTTTCTCTTTTTCTAGCACCCAATGCATCGTGGCATTAGAAAATACAGCATCAAACGGCGTTTTAAATGAAAAATTGGCAGCATCCATTACATGAAATTCCAGTTGTGGATAATTGCTTTTCGCTTTTTGTATCATATCTGCTGACTGGTCAATACCAATAACAGTTGCACCTGACTTGCTGATTTGTTCGGCGAGCTGGCCTGCGCCGCAGCCTACATCTAATATGCGTTCGTTTTTTTGCGGAGCCAACAGTTGAATAAGGCTAGCGCCGTATTCATAAACAAAAGCATGTTTGTTCGTATATAAGTCAGGGTTCCATTGCATGCTCATACTACAATATAGCTTTATAAACAATAATTTAAATAGTGCACTCTATTTCAAAACTAGTATCATCTATTATAAAGCGCTGCAGTTGTTTTTGCAACAACTTGTAAACAGACAGGATGATAATTGAGTGGTAAAGATGGCAGTGATTTGATAAAGTGTAACGAGCATCATTTACATACCATATGGTTTTTGCATTCGGGGTTCAACTGCAATTCGATATACAGTTTACAACCCTGGTTGCACCGTGTGGTTAGTTCGGCTATGCCATGATAGTATTCCACCCGGTGGTAAATACTTCTTAAGCCTAAACCTTTTTTTATGGTTTTTTCATTAAAACCGATCCCGTTATCTTCTATTGTAAGTTGAACTTTAGAGGAGCTTACAACAAGGTGAATGAAAGCCTGTGTAGCGCCGGAATGTTTTACAATATTCGTTAGCTGCTCTTGTATAATACGGTAAATGGCTACCTTATCTTCTTCTTTCAACCCCACTTTAAAATCATCCTTATTGATAGTAAAGCCAACTTTTAATTTTTGTGAAAGATTGATTTTTTCCACCATTTCTTCCACGGCTTCCTCCAGGCCAATATCTTCAATTGCCGATGGGTTAAGCCCATGACAGATTCTTCTTATTTCGGCTATAGCTACCTGCAAACTTTGATGACTTTTTTCTGTTAGTGACAGGGCATTTTCTTTATTGTCTTTTGCTACTTCCAGCATTAGTTTGCATGATGATAATATCTGGTTTACATTATCATGCAATTCAATTGAAATCTGTCTCCTTTCTTTTTCTTGTGTTTCGATAATAGAACGTACAATTTCCCGCTTCTTTGCTTTTTCCTGCAACAGGATTTTTTTGTCCAGTTCTTTTTCTGCTGTTATGTCTCTTATAGCGCCTATAACCCGTATAGCTTTCTGTGCATCCCTTATGATAAAAGCCTTATCCATCACATATTTATACAAACCATCGTTGCACCTGATGCGGTATTCCACGCTAATTTTGTCCTGCTTCGGATCCCGCAGTGCTTCAAATACTATTTTCCTGGTTTGCCCCATATCACCAGGGTGAATATTTGCAAGCCAATACCTCACCGAAACCACATCTTTGGTGTATCCAAACAGCTTTTTAAAACCTTTGCCGCGGTATATTTTTTTATTGGTTAAATCCCAGTCATATATAGCATCAGAGGTGGCTTTGTTTACATAGTGATAGCGTTCATTGCTTTCAGAAAGTTCCTGTTGCAGCCGCATTTGTTCGGTAATATCGATACCCCAACCTGCTATTAAAGTAGTGCCATTTAGAGAGATAGGGAATTTGAAGATTCTGTTGATGCAGGAGGAACCATCGGCACGAACGGTTTTTTCAATTACCTCTACCGGCTTACCCGTTTTTATTACATTAAGGTTAGATTCATAATACGCTACTGCAAGTTCGGTAGGAAATATTTCGCATATTTTTTTGCCGGCGTCCTCTTTTGTAAAGCCAAATGTTTTCCGGTAGGTTTCGTTCATGTAAGTTATTGCTCCATCGCTTGTATTGATCCAAGCTATGATAGGGGCATTTTCCATGAAGGCCTCAAATTGCATGCGGCTTTCATATAAGTTTTTTTCAATGGTTTTCGTTTTGGTTTCAGCCAGCTCCAGTTCTTTTTGAGCACTTACATCTTTTAATACTATGCAAATGCCTGTAACTGTTTCTTCTACGTCTTTCATTGGTAAATACCTGGCAGTTACCCACCCCGTGGTGCCATTATCCTGCGAAATGGCACATTCATACTGCTTTGTATTTCCGTGCAAGACGTCTGTAAGTGTTTGTAATAAATCTCCAGACCGGTATTGTGGAACTGAATCAACGGCATGCATGCCTATTTTGCAGGAGAGATGGTAATTTTTATTCAGAATTTTATAAGCAGCATTATTAAAATAAGTAATGTATAAGTTTTGGTCCAGAAATATAAAGCCTTCTTCTAAAGCTGAAAATATTGCATATAAACTTGCTGTAGTATCGGTGGATGAATTAGTAGTACCTGGATTATGAACAATATCTTTAAGTACCGAAAACATGTCTTTTGGATTTTGGATGTATCAGCAAAACTATGCTGCTTTAACTTTTAAAAATAAGGCTGCCAAGTGCTTCTTTAAAGCAAAAGGCTTTTAAAGATAATGCAATAAGAAATATTCATTAGCAATTTCTGAGTGAAGGGATAAGTAGAACTAACCATTAGGTGTTGGAATAGGACATTTTACGACAAATGTTCAGTTTACCAGCGTTGTTAATACTAAAGAAGATGGCTATGTTTGTAATGTAGTTTTGTCCAGGAAATAGAAACTGTTTTACACGTAGTCTTCTTTCGTCTTTAAATAAAAAAGGCATTCTTAGTTTAAGAATGCCTGTATCGGTAAAATGAGTCGTACTTAATTTTTCCCCGAGTGTCCTACTATTTTATAGTACGTTCCATTATTGTCCGTTTCTTCTTCATAATAAACTCCTTCCGGTGATACATATAATTTTTGTCCGTTGATAACTACGGGTTTGCTATCGGCTGGTAAGGCATCTACTGTGTTGCCCATATCGTGTTGTGGTGGCGCTACTTCCGTTTGATTGTCCGGCGTAGTATTGAGCACTCCGTTTTTACCCACTACCGTATACCGTATTTCTCCATTAGGGCCTTCTGACTCTTCAAAATAAGTCCCGTTCATTTCATAATATTTTACACCATCTATAACTACCATGCGGCTGCCTTCGGGCAGGTCGGTAACTTCTGCACCTACAGGCGGTGTAACCACTTCGTAATACCGGTCGTATTGCCGATAAAAGATTCCATTAAAATAAAAGAAAATTCCAGAGCCTAAATGCATCCGGCGGTAGCCATATGGCAATACGTTAATACGGATACCAATAGGTGGCGCCACCAAATTAAAATAAGCACCCATAGGCCTGTAAAATAGACCATTGTAATAATGATAGGAAAGTCCTCTGTAAGGAACGGAATAACCGCCGTGCAGGTATACGGCCCGTACAGGCCTGCCGTAATGGCCTCTTTCATGTCCGTAATGCCGTCCCCGTTGCGCAGCAGCGCCGGCACTAAAAAGAACGGCGGCTGCTAACAAGCCAGGGAAGTAAGAAAGATGTATTTTCATAATTGGGCAGATTTAAATGTAATAACAAAGTTTGAAAATTATTGGATAGAAGTGTAGGGGTGTCACGTTAAAAAACGTTACAATCTTAATCACTTATAGCTTTAAGTTACGGAAAATAAACCTCTTTCCAATAGGTGACTCTGCTGAATGGAAGCAAAAGTTTCCAGAAATTTTTCTTTTCCAATATGCCCTTGTGTATCAGCCGCAAAGTGTCTAATACTGTACGGTAAATAGCCAAATAGATAAACAGGCAAATACAAAACAGCGTAGCAGGAACTTGGTGGGTCATAGCAAAATAACTCAATACTACCATTGGCGTAATGGAAAAGATATAGTAATACCAGGTGTTCTTCAGCATCCAGCTTTTGTTTGTACTAATTTAATAAATTTTATAGATAAGTTTAGTAGAAAGAAATGAATGATACCCTCTTGTCACTTTATTTAAATAACGACATAGCCTCCGTCTAATACATTCTTCAGAAAGAACGAGTAATCGATC
>JAICHT010000275.1 GCA_025924755.1 Chitinophagaceae bacterium
AATGGTATATACGGATGACACGGTGTGCAGTGCTATAGTAAAGCAACGTACCAAAGGAGTGCATGCCGCCACAGAGGCGCTACTGGTACGACGGCTGAATGCAATAAGATCAAAAGATGATTATGTGATTGTTTTAAAAATGTTCTATGATTTTTTTTCTCCTATTGAAAAGCAGATTGAGCAACATATTTCCATATTCCGGTTACCCGATATAGAAAAGAGAAAGCGGTCTGCCTTGATCCTGCACGACCTAAAAGAGTTGCAGGCAACAGAGTCATTAGTTACATCTACCTGCCTGTATGCTATATCGAATATATTGCAGGCATTTGGAGCTTTATATGTGCTGGAAGGCTCCGCATTGGGTGGAAAGATCATTGCACAAATGCTGAAATCAAATGACCATATTCAACTTACTGACAACTATTTAAATTTCTTTAACGGCTATGGCTGCGAGACGATGCCTATGTGGAATGATTTTAGAACAGCTTTGAACCGCGTAGCTGCTGATACTGCACAGATAGAGGAAGTAGCGGACGCTGCTATACAAACATTTGAAAATTTAAAATACCGGATTGAAATAACTGATGCCAACTACCCATACTAATTTTGATGCTTCGTTTTGCGGAAAACTTCCGTTGCATCAAACCAATATGATACAGCCTCATGGCGTAATGATATTACTTGCAAAGGATACATTTAAAATTATTCAGGTAAGCGAAAATATTGATGCCCTTATTCATACTGCTGCTCACGACTTAATGGATCGTGAATTGAGCGAATATGTGGTGGCAGAAAGCTTTGAAAACATCAAAGAAAAAACTGGAAGCAACTTCGAGGGTAAAATTCCCATCACTATCACCTTTAATGAAAAAGGAAATAAATTATCCTGCCTGACGCTGATTCACCAAAAGCCGGACTACCTGGCACTGGAAATTGAATTGCCGCAATTTATAGATGCGGTGCAGCATTCTTTTAGCCTGGTATATCAGCAATTAAAATACGTAATGGCAGCTATTGATGCGGCTGCTTCGGTGGAAGATGTATGTAAATTGGCAGCCAAACATTTAAAAACCCTTTCCGGATTTGATAAGGTAATGCTGTATTCCTTCGATGCCGAATGGAATGGAACAGTGATAGCCGAAGCTCTGGAAGAAGGTATGGACCAATACCTGGGCTTAAAATTTCCGGCATCTGATATACCAAAGCCGGCGAGGGATATGTATTTCAAAAATCCATATCGTCTTATTCCCAACAGGGATTATGTGCCGGTAAAATTATACCCGGTTTTAAATGCGGTTACCAATGCCTTTAGCGATTTATCGGATTGCAACTTACGTAGCGTGGCGGGTGTGCACCTGGAATATTTAAAGAACATGAACGTGATAGCTTCCATGTCTACCCGCATTATAGTAAACGAAAAGTTGTGGGGATTGATTTCGTGTCATCACCGCACCGCTAAATATTTATCCTATGAAATGTGCACCGTGTTTGAATTATTGTCTACTATGATCTCTGCTAAAATTGGTTCGCTGCAAAGCCTGGATATAGTGAAACGAAAAACGGCGCTTCACCAATTATACCGCCAGTTTATTGACCGTGTATATACCGATGGCGGACTGGTAAAAGCCTTTTCCGGAAATAAACCACTTCTGGCAGATTTGCTAACGGCAGATGCTGTAGTGATACAATGGAATGGGAAAACCCTGACGTACGGGGATATTCCCGCTGCTTACGAAATAGAAAGCTTGCTCTATTGGTTACAAAGTAAAGGCGTACAACAAACCGTTCATGAAAACGTTTTATCGGATGTATTTGACGAGGCTATGAATTACAGTGCTATTGCTAGTGGGCTGCTTGCATTGCCCGTGCAGGCCGATAAGGGAAATTATATTGTGGCGTTCCGAAAAGAAATGATTCAAAACGTTTCCTGGGGCGGCAACCCGGATGAAGCGCTGACTTTTGAAAAAAATTCAACTGTATATCATCCCCGCAACTCTTTTACTACCTGGCAGGAAAAAGTAAAGCATACCGCCTTGCCCTGGAACCCACAGGAACTGGAAGTGGCAGAGCAACTCCGGAATTTTTTGGTGGAATATACTTTACGCAGCCTGTCCAACTAATTACAAGAACTTTTATTTTTACCCTTTATTACATGAAAGCTTCAACAAACAGGGATGGTGAATTGCACGTGGTTGCCGTAGGAGCTTCTGCGGGAGGCTTGGAGGCCATCCATGAATTTTTTGATCATGTACCCGATAGTACGAACCTGTCATTTATCATTATTCAGCATTTATCATCCGACTATAAAAGTTTGTTGGTAGAACTAGTATCAAAACATACGCATATGCAGGTGCAGGAAGCCAGGCACCAGGTGCAGGTGCAGGCTGGTAGTGTGTACGTGATTCCTAACGATAAGCTGTTAACAATAGCCAATGGAAAATTGATATTGTCAGAAAAAGAAATAGAGCGGGGGCCCAACCTGGCTATAGACGCCTTTTTATATTCGCTGGCAGAAGATCAGAAAGAAAAAGCAATTGCCATTATACTTTCCGGCACGGGCACCGACGGTACTAAAGGTGCGGATAAGATAAAAGCAAACAACGGGCTGGTATTGGTACAAGACCCATTAACGGCCAAGTTTGACGGCATGCCCAAGAGCGCCATTGCCGCCAACGTAGCCGATTTTATATTGCCTCCTGCAGCAATGGCCGAAGAAATTTATAATTATATAGATGGCAATTCCGATATAACATTTGAACCGGATAAGCCGGAAGATGCTACTACAGTAAAACGCGTATTGGAACTGGTGCATAAGCAGACGGGCTATGATTTTTTGCAATACAAACAAGCTACGATAGACCGGCGCATTACCCGCCGCATGCTGCAAACCAAACAAAAAGGCATTGATGAATACGAACAACTATTAAAGACTGATAAAAATGAAAGCGCACTGCTGGCTAAAGAATTTTTTATTGGAGTCACCAGCTTTTTTAGAGATAAGGAAGCATATGCGGTTTTATACTCGGATGTGTTCCCTGATTTGGTAGCATCACGGCAGGAAGGAGGGGTAATAAAGATTTGGGTAACTGCATGCAGCACGGGGCAGGAAGCTTATTCAACCGCTATATGGCTGGATAAGTTTTTACAGGAGCAAGGCAAGAGTATGGATGTAAAGATCTTTGCATCAGATATAGATAAATCAGCCATTGATTATGCGTCCAGAGGGGTTTACCCGTTAACCGCAGTTGGTAATATGGACAATGATTTATTAAATACCTATTTCATCCGTTCTGCCAACGATTATACCGTTATTCAGCGCATTAGAAAGCAGGTGGTTTTTGCCCGGCATAATATTTTAAAAGATCCGCCTTTTATAAAAAACGACCTGGTTACCTGCCGCAACCTGCTTATTTATTTGAATACTAATTTGCAAAGCCAGGTATTGTCCACTATCAATTTTTCGCTAAATAAAGGCGGGTATCTTTTCCTGGGCCCCAGCGAAAATATGGCCATTATTAAAGACGAACTGGATGAAATAAATAGTAAATGGAAGATATATAGAAAACATTCGGATACCCTGCATTATACCCGGCCGGCTGGTACGCCTTCGCAATCTTTACGCAACAAAACCGAGGCGCCATATTCGTTGCCAATTAAAGTAAATATTGCCACACAACTATCCGAAGATTTTAAAAGAACCTTGTCAGAAGATTTTGGCTTTGCCGCAGTATATATTAATAGCAGTTATGAAATTAAGGAAGTAGTTGGCGATTTCCGCCGCTATCTTACGCTGCCCGACCGGATACTCAATCTTAATATTTTACGGATGGTTCCAGTTGAACTTTCCGGTATATTAAGTACTGCTTTTCGTAAGGTGTTGAAGGATAATAAAAAGACTATTATTAAAAGTGTGAGAGCTACTTTGAATGGGCAGGAACGCATTTTTAATATACTGGTTCAACCACCCAAAGCCACCGTTGCTCAAAGTTTTTTAATGGTAATGTTTAGCGAGGTATTGGAAAATACGCGGCAACCTTTACCTGTTACGGACCTGGCTGATTTAAACGGTAATAATTATGTGCAGGAGTTGGAGGAAGAATTGAAGGAAACCCGCCATAATTTACAAATGGCTATCGAGGGGCTGGAAACTACCAATGAAGAACTGCAATCCAGCAATGAAGAACTGCAATCAGCCAATGAGGAGTTGCAAAGCTCAAACGAGGAATTGCAATCGTTGAACGAAGAACTTCATACGCTTAATACCGAACACCAGTTGAAAATTCAAGAACTGGTAGAGTTGAACGATGACCTGAATAATTATTTCCGCAGTACGGAAATTGGACAGTTGCTGCTGGACGGACGCATGCACATCCGCAAGTTCAATCCGGCGGCCATGCAGATGATTAATTTGATTGAAAGCGATATCGGGCGGCCGATAGATAATATCTCCACCAATATCCGTTTTGCCGACCTGGTAGGCGACGTGAATCAGGTTATGCGAAGCGGCCAGGTGGTAGAAAAAGAAATAGAACTGCATAACGGAATGGTGTGCCTGATGCGCATTTTGCCTTATGTGCGGCAGGATAAAAAAACCGACGGTGTAGTGATTACTTTTATTGATGTTTCTATTGTAAAAAATTTAAACAGTATTATAAAAGGTGTTTTTGATACCAGCCTGAATCCGCTTTTAGTTTTTAAAGCCGACAGAAATGCGGAGAACCATATTGATGGCTTTACCTGTACTACTGCCAACCGTGCCGCTGAAAAGATA
>JAICHT010000276.1 GCA_025924755.1 Chitinophagaceae bacterium
TAATACTCCACGTATTGCCCGTTTGGATTTGAAGAATTTTCGTACCACTGAAATTATTGAAATACCTAACAGCGCCGGTAACCACTCGTCTGCTTTTGTAACACCCAATACTGAGTATGTAGTAGCAGGCACCCGCTTTAGCGTACCTGCAGATAACGATAATGGCGACGTTCCCATCAATACTTACAAAAAGAACTTTAAAGGCAATGTAAGCTTTATAAAAGTTGATCCGCAAACCGGTAATATGAGCATTGCATTCCAGATAATGTTACCTGGCGTCAACTTTGATTTGGCTCATGCCGGTAAAGGCCCAAGCGATGGATGGTTCTTCTTTTCTTGTTACAATACAGAAAAAGCCAATACACTTTTAGAAGTGAATGCTTCGCAAAAAGATAAAGACTTTATTATGGCCGTTAACTGGAAAAAAGCCGAAGAATATCTGAAAGCAGGAAAAGGAAAAAAGCAAGCGGCTAAGTATGCACATAATGTATACAACGAAAAAACACACACGGCTTCTTCTACTATTGAAACGGAAGTAACTACATTGGATTATAAAGAATTACCGGGACTGGTTTACTTTATTCCTTGTCCTAAATCACCACATGGTTGCGACGTAGATCCTTCAGGTCAGCTTATTATAGGTAGTGGCAAACTAGCTGCATTAATTCCGGTATTTTCTTTTAGTAAAATTCAACAGGCTATTGCCAGCAAAACGTTTGATGGCGATTACGATGGTATTCCGGTTATTAAATACGAAGCTGCTTTGCAAGGCGAAGTACAAAAACCCGGCTTAGGCCCTTTGCATACAGAATTTGACGGCAGAGGCAATGCTTATACCACTATGTTTGTATCATCAGAAATAGTAAAATGGGATTTGAAAAGCCTGAAGGTACTAGACCGTATCCCTTCTTATTATTCTCCCGGTCACTTAAGTATTCCAGGTGGCGATACCAGAAAACCTTATGGTAAATACCTGATTTCTTACAACAAAATAACCAAAGACCGTTATTTGCCAACAGGCCCAGAATTAGCACAAAGTGCCCAGTTGATTGATATTAGCGGTGATAAAATGAAACTGCTTTTGGATTATCCAACCATTGGCGAGCCGCACTATGCACAATCCATTCCTGCTGATTTGATATCTAAAAACTCGGTTAAGTTTTACAAGATTGAAGAAAACGGAAATGCGTATGTAACCAAAGGCGACAAAGAAGCTAAGGTAGTACGGGAAGGCAACAAAGTACATATCTATGCTACTGCCATCCGCTCTCACTTTACACCCGATAATATTGAAGGTATAAAAATGGGCGACGAAGTGTACTTCCATATTACTAATATGGAGCAGGATTGGGATGTGCCACATGGCTTTGCAGTAAAAGGTGCTAACAATGCCGAACTGCTGATAATGCCAGGCGAAACACAAACTTTAAAATGGACGCCTGAAAAAGCAGGCATCTATCCATTCTATTGTACCGACTTCTGCTCTGCCTTGCACCAGGAAATGCAGGGATATATCAGGGTTTCTCCTGCAGGCAGCAATGTACCTATTACATTCAGCACCGGCACTAACCAACCTGCCGATGCACCTGCCACTGTAGCAGCAGCCAAATAAATTACAACGCAAGTTTTTCATTGTGTACTTCCACTTCCAGGGTCGTTAGCATCCTGGAAGTTTTAAAAGATAGTTATGAAAAAGATGAGCCTATTATCCAGAAGTATTATTGCAATAGCCTCCTTAGCTTTACTGGCATCTTACTTTTTTCCTATCTGGCGCATAGATCTTTCTGCACCGCAATATCCAGAGGGTTTGTCATTATACATTTGGTTTAACAAGTTAAGTGGCGATGTAGATATTATCAATGGCCTCAATCACTATATAGGCATGAAACATATCAATCCTGCCATGTTTCCCGAGCTTTCGTTTCTGGAATATATCATTGCATTTTTTATAGTATTTGGTTTAATAACAGCCATAACTGGCAGCCGAAAATTATTATTAGCTAATATTATAATCACACTGATTGGTGCAGTAGCTGCAATAACTGACTTTTACCAATGGGGCTACGATTATGGTCATAACCTTGACCCAAAAGCAGCCATACAAGTACCCGGATTTTCCTACCAGCCGCCAGTTATTGGCCACAAACAATTACTCAACTTCGATGCGTATTCCTACCCCGATATTAGTGGATGGATTATTGTGGCCATGGGTGCCATTTTCATTTTTATTTATATAATAGAATTGAAGAAAAATAAAACAACAAAAACGGTGAGACATAGAGCCATTAAGCCTTTACATAAAAGTATGGCAGCTGCCTTCCTGCTATTATTGCTCAATTCCTGCCAGGAAAATCCCGAACCTTTTAACTATGGAAAAGAAGCGTGCAGCTTTTGCAAAATGACGATTGCCACACCTGATTTTGGCGGCGAAGTGATTACAAAAAAGGGAAGGATTTACAAGTTTGACGATATGCATTGCCTGGTTAGCTTTTTAAAAAGTGGCGAAGTAAAACAAACAGCTATTGCACAAACCGTAGCCATCAATTATAAAAATGCTAACGCGTTTTTAGATGTAGATAAGGCGGCATTTTTAGTCAGCGCTAATTTACACAGCCCTATGAACGGCAATGCAGCAGCATTTGTTAACCGGCAAACAGCAGCCAATGTTCAAGCTTCCAAAAGTGGTGAAATTGTTAACTGGCAAACGCTGTACAACAGTATAAAATAATGAAACATCTTTTAACCATATTACTTTCCTTCACCTTAGCACAGGCTATGGCTACGACTATTGTTGTAGGCAAAGGACTTTCTGTTGCGACAGTTAAAGAAGGTATAGATATGGCACGCAACGGCGATACCATTTTAATCAAAAAAGGCAGCTATAAAACCAGCAATGTAGTCATCAACAAATCGATAACCATATTGGGTGAAAACTTTCCGGAATTGAATGGAGAAAACAAATATGAAATTCTGATATTAAATGGAGAAAATATCATAGTAAAAGGTATACACTTCAACAATTCCGGCTACTCTGATATGAACGATTTTGCTTCGGTTAAAATTGTTAATTCAAAAAATGTAATCGTTGACGGCAACCATATTACCAATGCCTATTTTGGTATTCATGCGTCTAACAGCAGCCATTTTACTATTACAAACAATATCTTTTTTGGCTTAAGAAAAACAGAACAAACATCCGGCAATGGCATTCATTTATGGAAGTGCGACCATGCGTTGATTGAAAACAATAATATCCAGTCGCACCGCGATGGTATTTACTTTGAATTTGTAACAGAATCGCTTATACGCAACAATTTCAGTCATGATAATATCCGCTATGGTTTGCATTTTATGTTTTCGCACCATAACCAATTTACCAACAATACCTTTAGTACCAATGGCGCAGGCATAGCCGTGATGTATTCGCACAATGTAACGATGATGTACAACCGCTTTGAAGAAAATAGTGGCGACGCTGCATATGGAATCTTATTGAAAGAAATTTCTGACAGTAAAATTCAGCACAATACTTTTTATAAGAACACCATTGCATTGCATTTAGAAGGCACTACACGCATTGAGATATGCGACAATATTTTTAAGGAAAATGGCTGGGCTGCAAAAGTACAGGCCAGTTGCAGCGATAATACGTTTCACCACAACAACTTTTTCTCCAACACTTTTGATGTAGCCACCAACGGTACCATGGTGCTGAATAAGTTTTATAATAACTATTGGGATAAATACGATGGATATGATATTAATCATAATGGCATTGGCGATGTGCCTTATCATCCGGTAAGTATGTATGCGATGGTGATAGAAGAAAATCCAAATGCTCTGATATTACTGCGCAGTTTTATGACCTCCTTGTTAGAAAAAGCAGAGAAGGCTATTCCCAGTTTAACACCCGAAAACTTAGTTGACGACCTACCACAAATGAAAGCATTAAAACTATGATTCAGCTACAACACATTGAAAAACAGTTTAAGAAATTCCAGGCATTGCACGACGTTAGTGCAGATATGAAAAAAGGCCAGGTTATTTCTTTAATAGGTCCTAACGGCTCCGGTAAAACCACCTTGATTAAATGTATATTGGGCCTAGTAAAACCGGATAACGGCAAGATACTCTTCAACAATATGATTGTGAATGAAGAAGTGGATTACCGCAAGCATATTGGCTATATGCCACAGATTGGCCGCTATCCTGATAATATGAAGATTGGACAGGTGTTTGATATGATCCGTAACATTCGTGCCGATCACCAGCAAACTGATGAAGAGTTGTTTCAACAGTTTCAACTGCATTCTATTTTAGATAAATCCATGCGGAGTTTATCCGGTGGCACAAGGCAAAAAGTAAGTGCTGCTTTGGCCTTTTTATTTGATGCCGATGTATTGATATTGGACGAACCTACGGCCGGCCTTGATCCTGTTGCTTCTGAACTATTGAAAGAAAAGATTTTGAAGGAGAAGCAAAAAGGCAAGCTCATATTGATTACCTCACATATTCTAAGCGATCTGGAAGAACTCACTACTGATATTATGTATTTACAGGATGGTAAATTGCAATTCTTCAAATCACTATCCCACTTACAGGATGAAACCGGCGAACTAAAATTAAGCAAAGCCATTGCTTACATTATGAGAAATGGATTAAAGAAAAAAGAAACTGCTTACTTAAAAGCTGTTGTATAAAAATTAAGCTATGCTGAAGTTATCGAAATA
>JAICHT010000277.1 GCA_025924755.1 Chitinophagaceae bacterium
ACCCAGTATTCACCATCTTACTAAACAGAAAAAAGAATTTTTGATATACGAAGCGTCATTTTCAGATATACTGGGCGTTATGTTCTTTAATTATTTTACCGTTGGAAAAGTATTTACGGCCCACTCCATAGGTATATTTAGCGTAGGTATTTTTATTTCAATTATTCTTTCGGTGGTAATATCGCTGGCTTTATTATTTCTCTTGGCAAAAACCAAACTTAATATTAAATTCTTTTTAGTGTTTTCGTTGCTGGTAGTTGTATATGCAGGAGGGAAACTGCTGCATTTACCTTCATTGCTGATTATTCTTTCGTTTGGATTGTTAATTAATAATTGGGATAAAGTGCCATTACACCGACTGGATAAATTTGTACAGAACGATGAGGTGCAGTCGCTGCGCAGCTTTTTACATTCTATTACGGCTGAAACTTCTTTTTTAGTGCGGACCTTTTTTTTCCTATTATTTGGTTATTCTATCAAACTGAATGCTATTAATAATCAATCTGTAATAATTATAGGCATTTTAATTGTCCTGTCTCTTTTTATTACACGGTATTTGTACCTGCGTTTTTATTTTAAAGCCAAAGCTTTTCCGGAGGCTTTCTTTATTCCCCGTGGACTTATTACCATTGTTTTATTTTATAAAATTCCGGAAGCTTTAAAGCTGGCAAATTTTAATGATGGGATTTTATTTTTTGTCATTCTTTCTACCAGTGTAATATTGTCCGCAGCGATGATGGCGTATAAAAAACAAAATGAACAGCTTACGGAAGATCCTATTTTTTCGGAACAGCAAAATGTAGTATAAACGAAAAAGCACCTCAAAATTTTGATATGCTTTTTCGTTTATTATAAAAGATTTTAAGCCTGCTCAGTAAGATACTGGGCATATGCATATCCTTCCACTCCTTTATCGGTGCGTATCAAATACCATTGATCGTTGGTTTTACTAACGATGGTTACCACTTCATCATGCGCTGCTTTGCCTACAATGGGCTGGTCGGTTCCGGGTCCCTTGCGTATATTAAGATTAGAACTGTCAGTAGTTACTTTTACTTTGGTACCCGGTGCTGATGCGGCTACATCTACATTCATAACCACGTCGCCCGATTTATAATCCGGATCAAGTTTGTTGTATATATTCCAGAGGTTGTCTTTTACTTGTCCGCTGGGTGCTTGCCCGTCAATATATAGTACATTATTTTGTTCGCGTACCTGAAGGTTGCTGACGCCGGAGCTTTTAGCAGCATTTATAAGTTCGCTGTATTTATCTTGTAATGCCATAATTTGGTTCCTCCTGTTTTATTTCACCGTTAAATTGTTATTGATTTTTTTTGGGTGCAATGAATTTAATGACATCATTAATTGTTGCAGATCGGCTCGTTTGATACTGCCATTTAAAGTAATCTCCCCATTATCTACGGTTGCCTTTACATTAGGATAATCTTTGGTGGCATCTGTTACGCCAGACCTTAAGGCATCATCATTAGATACATTTACCGGCGCAGCAGAAGGCGTCGTGTTCATAGTGCTGGTATCAGCGTTGGTAGTGGTGGTATCTGTATTGGCTTGCTTGCTTTTACAGGATTCAAAAGCTAATGAACCCAATAACAGGATGGCAAAGCTTAGTTTTAAAAGATGAAGTTTCATACGTTTGTTTTTGTTTGTATGTAATTGAGATGGTTCAGTACATACAACTCTTATACCACTATAAAAATCCTCTATATTAATAAGGATTCTATAGCCGTTTCATTCGTATTTATCTAGGGGCTATTGTTCCAGTTCCAATATCTTTTCAAACAAATCTTCGTAGGTTTTATTGAGTTGCTCCAGCTCAAAAGCCACTGCTTTGTAATTGTTTTCGGTAGTGCCAAATTTTTGAGGATTGCTATATGTATCCGGCTGAGCCAATTGTAATTCCAGTGCTGCTTTCTGACCATTTAATTTGCCGATCTGCTCTTCCAGTTGCTGAAACTTTTTTTGTAAGCGTTGAAGTTCTTTTTTGGCTTGCTGATCTATATTGGTTTTTGGCGGTTCGGTAAACGGTTTGATGGCCGGTGTAACTATTTCTTTAGACGTTTTTTCTTTTTTAAATTCCTTAGCTTCTTTTGCTTCGGCTAAAGCTGCTCTTTCTTTCCAGTCCACCCATTCAGCATAGGTACCTTTAAATTCCTTTATTTTATGATCTACAATTTCCCAGATCTTATTGGCCGTTTTTGATATGAAATAACGATCGTGGCTTACCAGTATCAGGCTTCCTTCATATCGGTTTAAGGCATTAATCAGTAACTCGGAAGAATGGATATCCAGGTGATTCGTCGGTTCATCCAGTAACAAAAAGTTGGCTTTGCTGATCATGGTTTTGGCTAAGGCCACCCGTGCTTTTTCGCCCCCGCTCAGCACCCTGATTTTTTTATCCGCATCATCGCCACTAAATAAAAAACAACCCAATAAAGAGCGCAGTTCCAGCTCTGTTTTTTTTGCACCGGCTTCCTTCATTTCATCCAGTATGGTATTGTTGATATTCAGCGCCTCAAACTGGTGTTGGGCATAAAAAGCGTCTTCTACATTGTGGCCCCATTTGCGTTCGCCTTCAAAACTTTCGACGCCTGCAATAATGCGCAATAAGGTTGATTTTCCTTTTCCGTTAGCGCCTACCAAAGCTATTTTATCGCCGCGGTCAATTTCCGCTGATGTATCTTTTACAATTTCAACATTCTTAAAATGCTTCGAGATGTGCTTTAATTCTACTAAAACACGCCCCGGAGTTTTATCCACATTGAAGTTTATTTTGATATTAGGACGCTCCACTTCAACATCCTCTATACGGTCAAGCTTGTCTAACCGCTTCATAGCACTTTGTGCCGCTGCTGCCTTAGTAGCTTTTGCCCGGAAGCGCTCAATAAAGCGTTCCTGCTGCTTAATATAGTCCTGCTGATTTTCAAATGCCCGCTGTTGTAGTTCTACCCGTTCTGCTTTTTCCCGCTCGTAAAATTCATAATTGCCATTGTATACGTGTAGTTCTTTTTGATAGAGTTCTACAATCTTTTTTACCATACGGTTTAAAAAGTATCGGTCATGGCTTACCATTACTACCGCACCCTTGTAATGCAGCAAATATTTTTCGAGCCACTCAATAGATGGAAGATCCAGGTGGTTCGTCGGTTCATCCAATAATAACAAATCAGGCTGTTGCAATATCATTTTTGCCAGCAATACCCGCATGCGCCAGCCACCGCTGAACTCTTTATAGGGTCGCTGCAAATCTTCATTGGCAAAGCCTAAGCCCTGAAGCACTTCTTCGGTTTGGTGTTGCACATTGTAGCCGCCGGCTTCCTCCAACTCGTGCAGTTTTTCGCTATACTGTAATAATAAAGCTTCCGAGGAATCGGTTTCCAACTGTTCTGTAAGTGCTTCTAATTCCTTTTCAATGGTCTTTACTTTATCAAAGGCATGCATGGCTACTTCCAGTATCGATTCAGCCGTATCAAAGCTTAGCAGATCCTGGTGCAGGTAACCAATAGAGGTAGTACGGCTACGTTCCACCGTTCCGGCTGAAGGGGCATATTCTCCTACCAATACTTTCAGCAGGGTAGATTTTCCCGTTCCGTTATAGCCCACCAGTCCTATACGTTCATACGGATGAATATGCCAGGTAGCATCCTGCACAATAGTTCGGGCACCAAATTCAAAGGTTACATTTTGTAGTCCGGCCAGCATAGTGGTATAGCATTAAAGGCTGCAAATATATTCTTATTGACCGGCAACAAGTTATAATCATTCTTTAAAACTATAGCCGCCCAATTGATACGTATTTACCTTTGCACAAAAATTTTGGATATGCGGATACTAGCAATTCTTATAGTGGTAGTGTTATTAGTGGTGGGGGTGTGGTTTGGATTTACGCATCAAAAGGAAAATAAAAATCAGCCGAAACCGTTGCCGATTGCCGTAAGCCAGCATTCGGATACTTTTAATACCAATGTGAATAAAGTGATGGCTTCTTACGCTGCCTTAACGGAAGATTTTATCAACTGGGATAGTGCTGCTGCAGCTAAAGAGGCCAGTATACTGGGCCAGAATTTAAACAATATGAACTTTAATGAATTAAAAAAAGATACAGTTATATACCAAACAGCAACCAGTTACCTGGACAATTTTAAAACGGACATCCGTACTATGGAAACGGCACCGGGAATTGTAAAAAAAAGGGAAGCTTTCAATTCCTTGTCACAAAATTTATACGACCTGTTGCGCACTATTCATTACGATGGTTCAAAAATGTATTTACAGGAATGCCCAATGGCTTTTAATAATGAGACGACTCCCGGCACCTGGCTTAGCCCTAACGCTGCCATTCGCAACCCATATATGGGGCTGCACCATCCTAAATACGGTAAAGCCATGATGACGTGCGGCAATACTAAAGACAGTATCAATTTTGTAGCTGCAAAGGCTCAATAACTATAATATAAGAGTTGATGAAGACTGTTTTTTTGCTATTTGGTTTCTTTTTGTTTTTAACCGGTTTTTCGCAGGAAAAATTTACTATCGACGGTTATATAAAAGACAGCCTGAGCGGAGAATCGGTTATTGGCGCTACCATCACTATTGGAAATGCTTCTGCTACCGTAAGCAGCAACCAGTATGGCTTTTACAGTATCACTTTGCCGGCAGGAGCCTACAAAGTTGCCGTTTCTCATATATCTTA
>JAICHT010000278.1 GCA_025924755.1 Chitinophagaceae bacterium
AAAATAAGCGGAGAAAGCTTGTTTAATGATGGCGTAGCAGTGGTAGTATTTACAAGCATCTATGAAATTATTAATGCCGGCTTGCAACATTTATCTATACCCCAAATCTTCTTACTTTTTTTGAGAGAGGCAGGTGGCGGACTGGCTTTTGGCGCTATACTGGGTTATGCCGGCTTTTGGATGCTGCGCTCCATTAACAATTATACCGTAGAAGTATTAATAACGCTGGCCATAGTCATGGGAGGTTATTTATTTGCAGATAAAATTCATGTAAGCGGCCCCCTGGCAATGGTAGTGGCCGGAATTATTACCGGTAATAAAAGCATGGAAACAGGCATGAGCAATATAAGCCGCGACTATGTAGGAAAATTCTGGGAAATGATTGATGAAGTAATGAATGCGATTTTGTTTTTGTTAATTGGTTTTGAAATGCTGGTGATTAAGATGAATTCGGTACTGCTGTGGCTGGGTTGTGTATCTATATTGATTGTGTTGCTGGCACGGTTGCTATCAGTTGCGGTGCCCATCTTTTTATTGCGGCGCCGCGTGGTTTTCGAAAAAAATGCAATAACCATATTAACATGGGGCGGCTTGCGCGGCGGCATATCAGTAGCACTGGCGCTAACGCTGCCCAACAGTATGTATAACCAGGTTTTTGTTTCTATAACCTATATCATTGTTTTGTTTTCTATAATTGTACAAGGCTTAACTATTAAAAAGCTGGCAATGAAATTAAAATAGCGGATATCCAGGAAAAACGTTACGCTTTATGCCATCATTATGAAGGAATTCTTAATTAAAATATTTGATATACGCCTCCACTCCGACTTTCAAAAAACTTTTCAGATCATTAGCGATGGAGTATTATTAAAAGGATATAACCTATGGATTTTAGTATGCTCCTGCATTTTAGCTTCTATTGGCTTAAATACCAATTCTACAGCTATTATTATAGGTGCCATGCTTATTTCACCTTTAATGTCTCCTATACTGGGCGTAGGTTTATCTATAGCCATACATGACAGGGAACTGCTGGCACGTTCACTTAGAAATTTAGGTCTTGCCGTACTTATCAGTTTGTTCACTTCCGTACTGTATTTTTTAATTACTCCTTTAACCGGTGCTACAGAAGAACTGCAGTCCCGGACCTTCCCGACACTTTTAGATGTGCTGGTGGCGCTGTTTGGCGGTATTGCCGGCATTGTTGCTATCTCACGCAAGGAACCAACCAATGCCATTCCGGGTGTGGCTATCGCTACGGCATTAATGCCTCCATTGTGCACAGCGGGCTATGGCTTAGCTACCTTGCGGTGGAACTATTTTTTTGGCGCCTTTTATCTATTTTTTATCAATGCCGTATTTATAAGTTTAGCCACGTACCTGATTGTAAAATACCTGCACTTTCCCGAAAAAAAGTATGCAGATACAAGGCTGCAGAAGGTATACTCTATTTGGTTTTCGGTAATAATAATAGTGGTGCTGATTCCAAGCATTTATTTTTTATATAGTGTATATAAAAAAAGTATGATAAAAATTGACGTGAACGATATAGTGATCAACACAATTCAAAAAAACGGGAACGAGGTTTTAAAATGGGAAATACAGGATCAGGATTCCGTGCAATGGGTAAAAGTATACCACAGCGGTGAGCCACTGAGCGATTCGCTGAAAGCTGCCATTAACAACTCATTGCATAAGCATAATTTAAGGTCGTATGCATTAAAAGCCGTTCGGGTAAATCTTACCAAAGAAGATGTAAGCAAGCTAAGTGCGCAAACGGCTAAAGAGATGTTTCAGCAACTGCAATTAGACAGCCTTAAGCAACAGATAAACAATAGTCCGCCACCTTTATCTTACAAGAGTGTTTCCAAAGAAATACAGGCTGCATTTTCGTTTGTAGATACCGCCTCAAATGGCTGGATCACGCTACCCGATTCCGTAGCGCATATCGATACCATACCGGCAGTGTTTTACAGATCTAAAAAACCTTTAAATGATAAACAAAAACAACAACTATATACGTTTCTTAAATTACGATTCAATACCGACACGGTTGCGCTATATCAGCAAAATGAACTTGTACGAAAATTGCACTGATTATTTTCGCTTATGTACCTGAAGCAGCGGTATTGGTATTAGAACTGCTACCAGTTTTGTTGTTCATATCGTTGCTGTTGAAGCGGGTACTATTTACATTATCAATTTGTAAAACACCAATAAGCGCTTTTTACAACAACCCACTTAAGAGTTAATTCTTTTAAATTCACTTCCTGAAATTTATTTACCCAACACTATATGCAAGTCATAAAAAACCATAAACTTTCAATGCCGGCAATTGCATTTTGCATACTGTGTATATGCTTTTTAAATGCAAATGCACAACGCAGCAGTGAGTTTCATGTAATTGCTTTTTACACCGCTAAGAATGATGCGGCACATATCAGTTTTGTGCATGAAGCCAATAACTGGTTTCCTAAAATAGCGGCCCAATATCATTTTACGTATGATGCTACCAACGATTGGAGTAAGTTGAACCTTTCGTTTCTTTCCAACTACCAGGTGGTGCTTTTTTTAGATACCCGGCCGGAAGCACCGGAACAACGGGAAGCTTTTCAAAAATATATGGAGGCCGGGGGCGGATGGATGGGATTTCATTTTGCGGGCTTTGCATTAACACCTTCCGCATATCCGCAAAACTGGAACTGGTATCACAATCAATTTTTAAGATCGGGATCTTATGTAAGCAACACTTGGCGACCTACATCAGCCATATTGAGGGTAGAAGAAAAAAACCATCCGGCCACTAAAAACCTGCCCCTCACTTTTAAATCAGCACCCAATGAATGGTACCGGTGGCAAAATGATTTACGAAAAAATCCGGATATTAAAATACTCCTTGCTATTGACTCTACCAGCTTTCCGCTGGGTACTGGGCCTAAGCAAAGCGAGATATGGCATAGCGGCTACTACCCGGTGGTGTGGACCAACATCCGCTATAACATGATGTATGTGAATATGGGTCATAATGATATAGACTATGAAAATAAAACCAATAAACAGTTGTCCTTTACATTTGGTAACGAAGTTCAAAATAAGCTGATAATAGACGGACTGCTATGGCTGGGCCGTAATAAAAAAAGACTTGCATCTGCAACAAAAAAGCAAGAAAAATATAAGTAACAGTAAAAGCTAAAACCATCTTGCTATTGTACTGTTTTTAGCAGTTATATTATCGTACCTGAAATAGCTATTACCCTAATTTATAAATCATTTTTTTACATTTCATCGCTATGCATACGTATTGTTTGCATAAAAACATTTACTAAGTAATCAGTTGTTTTGTACAACTGCTACTCATACCGGCAGACTGCTCATTGGTGTTTGAAAAGGCTTCTACGGCGTCATAGGTTTGGGGTATCAAAATCAAATTAAATAACGCCAAAACAAAAACCATGAAAAAGTATTTTTTGTTAAGCCTTTCCGCCGCTTTAATTATCGGCCAATTGTCTGCCCAGGTACAAACCGGTATTAAAACCCTTCCGGATGTTACCGTAACCGCTAATAGCAATGTCAACAAATCCGTTACAGATGCATTTCAAAAGTCCTTCAGTAATGTCAGTAACGTGAAATGGTTCCGGTTAAATAAAGATTACCTCGTTACGTTTATTACAGCCGATATGAATAACAGGGCACTGTATAAAAAGAACGGCGCTATGGTATACCACATCAGTTACGGACATGAACAGAATTTACCGCCTGAGGTAAGGCAGGTCGTTAAAAGTAATTATGTGGATTACAATATCACCAATGCCATCAACGTAAGGCAGGATAATAGAAACATATGGGTAGTAAACCTGGAGTATCCAAAAAAATTAGTGATTGTACGAGTAGAAGATGGAAACCTGGAAGAAGTGTATAACTATACTCGCACCTTGTAAGTAAAAGTGCATACTACCGCTTCAACATTTATAAACTCGGTTTCATTAGGGCATTTACATTTGGTTTACAAAAACCTTACAGCAGTTGTAAGGTTTTTGTACGCGTACCTACCACGGTGTCGTATATGCGAAAATGCAATGCCCTTTATATAAACTACAGCACCGGTAAATACACTTTAAATACTGATCCTTTTCCCGGTTCGCTTTCCGCCAATATTTTACCATTATGGTTTTGCACTACTTTGCGGGCAATGGAAAGCCCCACACCTGTGCCACTATATTCTTTTCTGCCATGCAGCCGCTGAAACATCTGGAAGATTTTTTCGGCATTTTCCTGCTCAAAGCCAATTCCGTTATCTTTTACTTCTATAAGAAAATATTTTTTTTCGGCATCCGCAGTTGGAAATATAGTACCTGCTTCTTTTCCGGTAACTATGGTTGATGTAATAACTATAGCAGGTTTTGTATCAGGCTTGCTATACTTTAATGCATTGCTGATAAGGTTTTGAAACAGTTGCTGCAACTGCCTCCGGTAACCTTTTACCACCGGCAAATTGGCTATGGTAATGACCGCCTGTTTCTCTGCTACATCCAGTTCCAAATCGTCCAGCACTTTTCTTAATTTATCATTCAGATCTATATCTTCCATTTCATGTGGCTGCAGGCTTACATGCGAATAAACCAATAGGTCATCCACTAAAATGCCCATGCGATGGCTTGCATTTTCTATCCGGTTTAAAATGTTTATATCGTCCTGCGTTAACC
>JAICHT010000279.1 GCA_025924755.1 Chitinophagaceae bacterium
AACTGCCGCCGGGTTACCAAACCATATTTAACCTGCATGCTATTGAAGGATTTACCCATGTGGAAATTGGAGAAATGCTCGGTATTCACGAAGGTACCTCCCGGTCGCAATATGCCCGTGCCAGGGCTTTATTGATTAACTGGATCGAGAAAAAAAACGGAGATTCAAAAACTGATTTGTATGCAAGAACAAAATTTTGAAAACCAGGTTCGCCAGCAAATGGAAGGCTTGAATTTTACGCCTTCCGATGCCGTATGGCAGAAGGTGGAGGCGCGGATAAGAAAGAAAAAAGAGCGGCGGCGTATTTTATTTTGGGTATTACCCTTACTAGGTGTATTAGTAGGTATATGGTGGTTCAATAGTAGCAAACTGCAAAAGCAATCCGCATTTTATCCCAATAATCAAAAACATTCTTTATCAAAAGTTAAAGAAAAAAAATCAGCAACTGCGATAGCAAACCAGGTTACTAAATCTCTCATCACCAAACCAGAAGTTATAAATAAAAAAGAAACAACCATTACCCAAAGTTCTGCTGCAACATCGTTAAGAAGAAATATTGCAACTAACATCAGTAGGGAAAACAATATTCAATATACGGAAAAAACCCATAATTCAACCAGATCAAATTATGAACAGGCTTCTTCAACATATAAATCAATATATACTACTGCGCAAGACATCAATACTGTCAATCAAGATGAACCAGGCATTCTGCAATCAACCAAATCTGCGATAAGTTTTCAACCCCAGAATGATCTGGTTGTTATAGCCTCAGTACCTGATTCGCTACAAAATGCACCCATCATATCTTCAATAATGATATTGGTTAAAAATCCCGAATCTGAAAAAAGTAGAGCAATAAAGCAATCCTGGGAGTGGGGCTTTACCACTGCATTAGGATCTTCGGGTTTCAGCAATGGCTTGCTTCATGTGTTCAGCCCCGCAAGAGTGCCAGCCGATTATACAGTATCTAATCCTACTACTTCTAGTGGCAGTCCCACCTATTTTGCTTCAAAAGTTAACCGAGGCTTTTCTTTTTCTGCAGGGTTTACAGCAAAAAGACATCTTGGTAAAAGGAGCTTGTTTGTTTCCGGCCTTCAATATCATTTTTTTAGTACCTACAATAGGGTAGGGCAAAAAATTGCTGATTCTTCCGTATTGGCTGGTGCCGATTACAGCTATTTTGGCAATAGCACTGCTGTTAATAATAATGCTGCCAGCCCGTCAAAAAATTACCAAAACCAGTATCGCTTTATTGAAGTGCCGCTTGGAGTGGAGTATGCCGTAACATCAAAGAAAAACCTGGTGGTATATACTGGTGTAACCATGGCACAACTGGTTTCTTCCAATGCTTTGCACTACGACGATACGCGGCAAATCTATTTTCATGACAATAATCTTTTTAATAAAACCCAATGGTTTTTGAATGCTCATATTACTTACCGGTTGTGGAAATACAAGAACAATTCGTTAAGCGCCGGTCCGCAATTGCAATATGGAATTACACCAATGCAAAAGACTACTGCATCTGCCAACTCTCATTTGTTTTTTGAAGGATTGCATCTGCAGTTTTCTTTTTAAAATTTATATTAAATAAAGCAACGGTATAGAAATACCAGGTGTCAGGCTTATAACAAACCTTCTGTATGAAAAAAATATTATCTGTTATTGGAGCTGCTGCTTTGTTGGTAGTTTCTTTGTTTTTTTTACAAGGATGTATAAAAGATAGCTGCAAAAAAACCTATACCTACAGCTACTTTGAGCCGGTATATAAAACCACGGCCGAAGTAAAAGCCAATATCAAAAGCAATGCGCCTACAGCAATTGTAAACCCTGGAAAATTATATGTTTACGGTAATTATATTTTTTTGAACGAAATAGATAAAGGCATTCATATAATTGATAATTCAAACCCTGCAAAGCCCAATAATGTGGCTTTTATTGATATGCCCGGCAATGTGGATTTAGCGGTAAAAGACAATACACTTTATGCCGATTTTTATACCGATCTGGTAGTAATGGATATCAGCAATCCGGTGCAGGCAACGGTAAAGAAATTTGTGGAAGGTGTATTTCCTTACCGCTTTTATACCAATGGTTTTTACAACGATACCACCAAAGTAATAGTGAACTGGATAAAGCACGATACTACGGTAGTAGAGGATTGCAATTTTTCCTATGCTGTTTTAGCTTTGAACAATCCTAATGTATATTTTGATGCTTCTTCCAGCACCTTCAAAGCTTCAGCCCCGACAGGAATTGGAGGCTCTATGGCAAGATTTGCTATTACGCACGACCGGCTTTATACGGTAGGTAATAGTGAAATGACCATCTTCAATATTGCCGCTGCTGCTAATCCATCTTTTGTTGCTAAAAAGAATATTGGTTGGGATATTGAAACTATCTATCCTTTTAAAGATAAATTGTTTTTAGGTTCATCAAGCGGCATGTTTGTATATAGCATTGATAATGCGGATAACCCATTCCAGAGCGGTCAATTCAGTCATGTGCGTACCTGCGACCCTGTTATTGCCGATAACGATTATGCTTATGTAACCCTGCGGTCCGGCACTGCCTGTGCCGGCTTTACCAACCAGCTTGAAGTACTGCAGTTGAATGACAATTTTGATCCTACTTTACTCAAAATATATCCAATGACTAATCCGCACGGGTTATCAAAAGATGGCACTACACTTTTTGTTTGTGATGGCAGCGACGGATTAAAAATTTACAATGCGGCAAACGTAAATGACCTGCAATTGATAAAGCAAATAAATGGTTTTGAAACGGAGGATGTGATTGCCCATAATCATATTGCTTTAGTAGTAGCAAAGGACGGTTTTTATCAATACGATTATACCGATATCAACAATATTAAGTTGCTTAGTAAATTAAGTATCACAAACAATTAAAACGTATTTGTTATGAAGGTGATTACTATACTCTGCTTCATGCTCTTCTGCTCGCGATGGAGTTATGGGCAAAGCAGAATGCTTAAGAATTTCACAGCCAAAAGTTTCCGCTTTCATTCTATTAATATGGCAGGAATTATAAAAGGCGAGAAGAGTTCATATATACAATTGCAAACGATAAATGGAGTAGCATTCAACAAATGGTTTGCCGGAGCCGGTATGGGTTTAGATTACTATACCTTCAGAACTATCCCCTTGTTTTTGGATGTGCGCAGAACAATTACCAATAAGCAAAATGCTCCTTTTTTATATGTGGATGGAGGTATTAATTTTCCATGGATACATAAAAAAACGGACACCTGGTATAAAAGCAATTTTAGCAACGGCTGGTATTATGATATGGGCGTGGGATATACGATTTATATTAACAAAAGAAATGGATTGCTGTTGAGTGCAGGCTATACCCTAAAAACTACTATTGAAAATCAATATTACCCTATTGCTATTGATCCGTACCCTTATACTTCCGATGCAGGCACCAGCCGGTTACATTACGAGTTTAAAAGAATAAGCATAAAAGCGGGCTGGCAATTTTAATGGCATTATTGCTGGAGAAATTTAATATTGCGCTGTACGCCTTTTAGCTTTGCCCGGCTTAGCGGGCTTTGTTTAAAAATCTTTTTAAACGCTTCTTCACTAAGTGCTTCCCAATCTTTTGTGGAGAAGTTCAGGAGCTCCGGTATGGGTGAAAATTCAGGTTCGTGGTGCGGCTGGCTGAAGCGATTCCAGGGGCATACATCCTGGCAGATATCACAGCCAAACATCCAGTTTTTAAACTTGCCTTTCATTTCTTCCGGAACAATTTCATCTTTCAGTTCAATAGTAAAGTAGGATATGCACTTGCTGCCATTGACCACTTTGTTAGGTAATATGGCTTCGGTAGGGCAGGCATCCATGCACTTGGTGCAACTGCCGCAATAGTCTTTAGCTATCGGATCATCATATGCCAGTTCTATATCCACAATCAGTGTAGCAATAAAGAAAAAGGAACCGCTTTGCTTATGGATCAGATTTCCGTTTTTACCAATCCAGCCTAACCCGCTTCGTTGCGCCCAGCTTCGTTCCAGTACCGGTGCTGAATCTACAAATCCGCGACCATTAAACTGCCCGATTTTTTCCTGCAATTCAATAATAACATTTTTTAACGCTGCCTTAATTACAGTATGGTAATCTTTACCATATGCATATTTCGAAATATTAGACGCTTCAAAAGAAAGTGTTTCGGCAGGATAATAATTTTTTAATAAGGTAATTACAGACCGGGCGCCGGGTACCAGTTTGGTAGGGTCTACACGCAGGTCAAAATAATTTTCCATATAGGCCATCTTACCATGCATGCCCTTATTTAACCACGCCTCCAGCTTTCGGGCATCATCGTCCAGCGGCTGTGTTTTAGCAATACCACAATAATCAAAACCCGCCTGCAGCACCAGCTCCTTTATAAATTTAGTATGTGTGTCGGTATGATGCACTGATAAAACTTTGGTTGCAAAAGTAGAACATTGCAGCAGCATTAGGTATGTACATGCATTCGATGTATTAACCGATGAATAACCGGCGCTAGTATAACACCGATGTTGGTTACAAATACCACGCCGCTGAAAAGAGCATATAAGGAAGAAAATATTTTACCGCCGGTGGTTTTTATTTCAATAACAGGACCCATACCACTCAATATCATGGAGGCATTATGAAACGCATCAATCCAGGAA
>JAICHT010000280.1 GCA_025924755.1 Chitinophagaceae bacterium
AAAACCGGTAGAAGATAGCTCCCACGCCATATCCCGCTTGCCTTTCGGGATCACTTCAGAATAAAAGTGATTGATAGCAATTCCTTTCGCAGGATGATTTCCGGACGTTACCAAAGCTGCTGCTGAACCGTCGCCAAATAGCAAACTGGAGGTGATATTATCCATAGTGGCTTCGCGTTGAAAATGCAGCGTACACAACTCGGTACATACTACCAGTACTTTGGCTTTTTCATCTGCCTTGCAAAAAGCATCAGCAATTTTTAATGCATGAATTGCAGCATAGCAACCCATAAAGTTCACCGAAGTTCTAAATACACTTTTACCCAGGTCCATTAATTCCATTACCTGCAAATCGAGGCCTGGCGCACTCATGCCGGTACAGCTTACAGTAATTAAATGCGTAATGTCGCTACTGGCTATTACGCCATCCAAACAGTTGCGGATGGCATCTACGGAAAGCAACGGCGCATGCTTGTTATATACCGCCATGCGCTGCTCCATAGAAGGAAAAGGCTCCAGGCTTTCTGACTGCGGATAAAACTTCCAGTCGTATATGGTGCGGCTATAATCGGGCAATACAGAATACCGTTGCTTAATACCGCTTTGCCCGTACAAAAAACGCAACTTTCTTTTTTCCACTTCTGTAGCAGCATATATGTGTTGCATAAAATGTAATATATCTGTTTGCTGGTGGCAATAAGCCGGAACTGCAGTGCCTATGGAAATTATCTTACTCAAAATGTTTCATTATAATAAGCGTTGTAAAAAAAAGTGTCGTACAGGTAGTGGCAATGATATTCATCCGTAAGCTGTGTTTAAAATCAGCAACCGCCTCGTTTTGCCATACCTTATACATCCAAAAACAAAAAAACAAGACTACCGGTAAGGTATATAACAAAAACAAAAAAAATAAGTTCGTCTTTGCCTGTAAATTAAAGATAAAATAAAGGCAGGCCGCGGCTGCCAAAAATAAAAACATAGAGAAAATAAAAGTACCTTTCTTACCAAGTATATAGCTTATGGTTATTACGCCATCGGCTTCATCTTGCCGGTGCTGATAAATTTGCGTTAACGGGTACAATGCACCAATTAACAAACTGGCGGCAAGGCAATAGAGCAGCAAATGCATAGTAAGAAAATTGGCTCCGCATGAATAATACGTAATAAAAAAAATCAATGCTCCCTGGCAAATAAAAACGGTTAAAAACCCGATGACCGGATACTGTTTTAATCGTATACCTCTATAGCTATAGGCCCTGGATGCGATAATGTAGAACAATATACCCAGCGCTAAAATCCGATTGATAATTAAGGCAATAGATACAGCAACAATGTCCATCACTATAGAAACAAAAAACAACTGTTTGGTCGGTGGTAAAGGTTTAGCCAGTCCCCCAATTGGCGCTTCATCTCGGTCCATATACGAATTATAGCCATTGCTGGACGGATACACCAACAGGTGTAAAAGGATAAAAACCACTACGGCTTTACTCCAGTTTATTTGCGACAACTGGCTTAAGGCAAATAAAAAAACAGGCAATAAAAAAAGAGAAAAATGAAAACGCAAAAGCTGTAAGGTAGAACGACTTAACATAGAGTGAACTAAAATACTGCATTCTTATGATAAGTGCAGGTGGCTTATTTTATCTTACGAGTACCAAAATGCAATACAGCAGGCATTTCAATATCAGCACTGCATATCAGTATGACGCAAAACTTCTGTGGAATAGGAATAAAAAACAGCCAGGCATGTTTAGCTAAAATGCCCAGCTGACTTTATAAAAACAATATCAACTATTATATTTATCTGCGACCTCTGGAGACCAGCCACAGAATTAATACTACCACTAATACTACTACAAAAATACCTACGCCCATGCCTGCTTTAAAAATGCCACCTGCAACTGCGCAAGAAGAAAAAGACATTGCTATAGCCAGCCATAAGAACCATAATTGCTTTAACTGTTTCATTGGTAAAAGTTTAATAGGGATAATGCAAAACCTTTGCCTAAAGTATTTGCCTGCGATACTCCTTTCTTTTTATTTATTTTCATGTGTAATTTGATTATTAAATAAAAGAACAATGCTGGTTAAAACGTTTGGAAGTGCAGTGTACGGCGTAGAGGCTATTACTATTACCGTAGAAATAAACTGGATGGCTACCGGTAAAGATTATATGATAGTAGGGTTGCCGGATAATGCGGTGAAAGAAAGTATGCAGCGGGTAGAAAGCACTTTAAAAACAAACGGTTACGTAATGCCACGGACACGTATAGTGGTAAACCTGGCACCGGCAGATATTAAAAAGAGCGGAACTGCGTTTGACCTGCCTATTGCTATAGGAGTATTAGCTGCTTCCGAACAACTAAAAAAAGCGGGTGCCATTGACAAATATGTTATCATGGGTGAGCTAAGCCTGGATGGTGCTATACGGCCTATAAAAGGGGCACTGCCCATTGCTATACAAGCCCGCAAAGAAGGCTTTAAAGGATTATTGGTACCCACCGCCAACGCCAAAGAAGCGGGTATGGTTAATAATTTAAAGGTTTATGGTGTTAACCATATTAAAGAAGTAATTCAATTTTTTGAGAGCGAAGAACAAAGTTTGCAACCGATCGTTATTGATACGCGGGAGGAATTTTTTAATGCACAATATGATTTTGAAATAGATTTTGCCGATGTAAAAGGACAGGAAAATATTAAGCGGGCACTGGAAATTGCAGCAGCAGGCGGCCACAATGCCATATTAATTGGCCCGCCCGGCGCTGGTAAAACGATGCTGGCCAAACGGCTGCCTACCATCCTTCCGCCACTGAGTTTGCACGAAGCGCTGGAAACCACAAAAATTCATTCCGTGGCTGGTAAGTTGCCCGAGAATTCAACGCTTATTTCCAAACGGCCTTTCCGTAGCCCACATCATACCATATCAGATGTAGCCCTCGTAGGGGGCGGTGGCGTACCGCAGCCCGGCGAGATTTCGCTGGCACATAATGGTGTATTGTTTTTAGATGAACTGCCGGAATTTAAACGAACCGTATTAGAGGTAATGCGGCAGCCAATGGAAGAACGAAGGGTAACCATATCCCGTGCAAAAGTAGCAGTAGACTTTCCGGCTTCTTTTATGTTGATTGCTTCTATGAACCCCTGCCCTTGCGGCTATTACAATCATCCCGAACGCGAATGTACCTGTGCACCTGGCACCGTACAAAAATACCTAAACAAAATATCAGGCCCTTTACTGGATCGCATCGACCTGCATGTGGAAGTAACACCAGTGGCATTTTCTGAGCTGTCGGCCATGAAAAAGCAAGAAGGTTCCGGCGCTATCCGCGACCGGGTGATGAAAGCGAGGGAAAAGCAGGCCGAACGCTACAAAGGTCATCATGGCATCTACAGCAATGCACAAATAAGTAGTAAAATGCTGCGTGATATTTGTGTGATTAGCACTGCCGGGCACAACCTGCTGAAAGTGGCAATGGAGCGCCTGAACCTCTCCGCCCGTGCATACGACCGCATCTTAAAAGTATCGCGTACTATAGCCGATTTGGCACAAAGCGATGATATTAAAATTGAACATTTGGCCGAGGCCATTCAATACAGAAGTTTAGACAGGGAAGGCTGGGCGGGATAATAACAAAACAACCAAGCTGCAATTAATTTAATGCAACTTACAAAGCATATTCAGCAGCCACCATAAATTTAATCATCCGCCTTATGCCAACAGATTTACGAAGTATGTAACTTTAATTGTATGCTCCATTCTATTTTATACCTGGCATATGGCGATATCGGCTATATTAACGAGTGCCGGTTTTCCATATTGAAATATTTATCGGTTTATAATTTAAAACCTCCGCCCGATACAGCCATTATTGTATATACCGACACGCCGGCTTTATTTGAAAATTTTATTCCATTTTTTCGTCAGTTCACTATCATTGAAATAAGCAAAGAGCAGTTGAATGCCTGGTATGGAAAATGGAAGTATATACACCGCGCCAAGCCGGAAGTTATTAAAGACTACGCCTCTAAAAATGAAGGAACCATATTGTTTCTGGATACGGATACCTACATTACAAAACCAATAGATGCGCTCTGGCAGAACATAGCAGGCAACACGGTATATATGCACAATTTTGAGGGAGTGATTAATAAAAAAGTAAATCCTGAATTTAAAAAATGGGATGACTTTTTAAGCACGGCTCAAATAGCATATGGCGATAAACAGTTTGTATATACGCCTGATTTTGGCATCTGGAACTCCGGGGTTCTTGGATTAAATTCTGCAAGTGCCCACATCATAAACGACGTGCTTTTGCTTATAGATTCGATTCATCAAAAATTTCCAAAACATATTACCGAGCAAGTGGCCTGCAGCTATTGTTTCAGGGAATATAAAAAAGAAAGTGCCGCCGGTTATATTGTCCATTACTGGAATTTAAAAGAGTTTAGAACGTTATTGAATACCTTCTTTAAAAAAAATGATGAAGAAAGTATTCCAAACCTGGTAAAACTCGTGCACCATATGGATGCGCAAAAAATACTGGAAGATAAAATGAGGTATAAAAAACTGCCTTTTTACCAAAAATATTTAGATGTATTATTAGGAAAA
>JAICHT010000281.1 GCA_025924755.1 Chitinophagaceae bacterium
CGGTAGCCTTTACCGCTGGACAAAAAATTTATTCGGCACAGCCGTGAGTTATCAGCAAATGAATGCCGAAGCGGCAAAGATAGCTTTAGGTAGCGAAGGGCTGCGTATTTTGCCTTTTGGAAATGGTGCCGAACGCATGCTGAATAATAAAATAGTAGGTGCCCATATTGATGGTATTGATTTAAACAAACATACGCCAGCACACCTGTATCGTGCCGGGCAGGAGGGAATTGCTTTTGCTTTCCGTTATGGCCTGGATATCATGCGGGAAAATGGTATGCAGCCTTCTGTCATCCGTGCCGGCAAAACCAATATGTTTTTAAGCTCTGTATTTGCAGAAGCTTTTGTAAACGCAACCGGCGTTCCCGTGGAATTATATAGCAGCGACGGAAGCGTAGGGGCGGCTTTAGGCGCCGGTATTGGTGCCGGTATTTTTAAAGATGCCAAAGAAGCGTTTACCCAATTACAACCCTTACAATTAATAGAACCTTTAAATGCGTCTGTTTACAATGACTTATATGGGCAATGGAAGCAGGTATTAGAAATGCATTTGAAAGAGAATCGTTGACCTTTGTTCGGCTTAACCACTTTCGATCAACAATTATCAGCAAAGAACATTAGTATATAATTAATCACTATAAAAATAAAATATCATGTCAATTTTACTAGGAGAAAGAGAATATTTTAAAGGTATAGGCCAGATAAAGTATGAAGGTCCGCAAACCGATAACCCATTTGCATTCCGTTGGTACGACGAGAACAAACAGGTAGCCGGAAAAACCATGAAAGAGTACCTGCGTTTTGCCTGTGCGTATTGGCATTCTTTTAATGGCGATGGCTCCGACCCGTTTGGCGGCCCTACGCATATTTTTCCATGGAATGAAAAAAGCGATGCGATACAGCGGGCAAAAGATAAGATGGATGCAGCCTTTGAGTTTATTACTAAAATGAGTCTTCCTTACTATTGTTTTCACGATGTGGATGTGGTGGATTATACCAATGATATTGCTGAAAACGATAAAAGGATGCAGGCAATGACCGAATATGCCAAACAAAAACAACAGCAAAGCGGTGTGAAGCTTTTGTGGGGCACGTCTAATTTATTTTCGCACCGCCGCTATATGAACGGGGCTGCTACCAACCCTGATTTTCATGTATTGGCCCATGCCGGAGCACAGGTGAAAGCAGCGCTGGATGCTACTATTGCACTAGGCGGCGAGAACTATGTTTTTTGGGGTGGAAGAGAAGGGTATATGACTTTGCTGAATACTAATATGAAACGCGAACTGGACCACTTTGCCCGCTTTTTACATACAGCAAAAGATTATGCCCGCAAACAAGGCTTCAAAGGCTCTTTCTTTATAGAACCGAAACCCGCTGAGCCTACCAAACACCAATATGATTTTGATGCCGCTACGGTGATTGGCTTTTTGCGGGAGCACGATTTGCTGAACGATTTTAAATTGAATTTGGAAGTAAACCATGCTACATTGGCCGGCCATACGTTTACACACGAACTGCAGGTGGCCGTAGATGCGGGAATGTTGGGTTCTATGGATGCTAACCGTGGCGATTATCAAAATGGCTGGGATACTGACCAATTTCCTAATAATATCAATGAACTTACAGAAGCCATGTTGATAGTGCTGGAAGCCGGCGGTTTTAAAGGCGGCGGAATCAATTTTGATGCAAAAATCAGGAGAAATTCTACCGACCCTGCCGACCTGTTTCATGCCCATATCGGCGGTATGGATACATTTGCCCGGGCCTTGCTAACAGCGGACAATATCTTGCAAAAGTCGTCTTACAAAAAGTTACGCAATGACCGATATGCGTCGTTTGATACCGGCAAAGGAAAAGAGTTTGAAGCCGGCACGCTTTCCCTGGAAGACCTTCGAAACTATGCTATAGAAAAAGGTGAGCCTGAAACCAAAAGCGGTCAACAAGAATACTTTGAAAACATAATTAATCAATATATTTAAATCTCAAACAAGCTGGCTTGCTTATGAGAACGCTACAAAGCTTAGACTACATTGTATTTTTAGTTTACTTTTTTATTGTTGCCGGATATGGTTTTTGGATATATCGCCGCAAGAAGAAAGCCGTACAGGATACGCACGATTATTTTTTGGCAGAAGGATCGCTTACGTGGTGGGCTATCGGCGCTTCGCTTATCGCTTCCAATATATCGGCGGAGCAGTTTATTGGCATGAGTGGCTCCGGCTTTAAAATGGGGCTGGCTATTGCCACTTATGAGTGGATGGCGGCCCTAACTTTAATTATAGTTGCTGTCTTTTTTATTCCAGTATATCTTAAAAATAAGATATACACTATGCCGCAGTTTTTAAATCAGCGGTACAACGGCACCGTGTCCATGATCATGGCTGTGTTCTGGCTGTTGTTATACGTTGTGGTAAATCTCACATCCATATTGTATTTGGGCGCTTTGGCGGTAAGCAGCATATCCGGTATTAACTTCTTTGTATGCATGGGACTACTAGCCTTGTTTGCCGTATTTATTACATTAGGCGGTATGAAGGTAATTGGGTATACGGATGTGATACAGGTGTTCTTCCTGATACTTGGTGGCCTGGCTACTACTTACTTAGCCTTAAACATGGTATCCGCACATTTTGGAGCTAATGGTTTGGTGAAAGGATTTCATTTAATGGAGAGCAATGCCAATGATCATTTTCATATGATCTTTAATACAAGTAATCCCAATTATGCTGATTTGCCCGGACTTACGGTATTAATAGGCGGTATGTGGATCGTGAATTTGAATTATTGGGGCTGTAACCAGTATATTACACAAAGAGCGTTAGGTGCTGATTTAAAAACCGCAAGGGGTGGTATTTTGTTTGCTGCTTTTTTAAAATTGCTGATGCCGGTAATAGTAGTACTGCCGGGCATTGCGGCTTTTGTGTTGTACAAGCAAAATGTATTTAATACTGAAATGATGCAGGCAGGTGAAGTAAATCCTGACAGGGCTTATCCGGTGTTATTAAACCTATTGCCCGCCGGATTAAAAGGATTGGCTTTTGCGGCACTAGCCGCCGCTGTAGTGGCTTCATTAGCGGGTAAGTGTAACAGTATCTCTACCATCTTTACCCTCGATATATATAAAAAGAAGATCAGGCCGGAGGCCGATGAAAGAAGAATGGTATGGATAGGCAGAGCCACTGTTATTGTGGCAATGATATTGGCCATTATCATTTCTCCATTTATGGGTATTGATAAAAAAGGCGGTTTCCAGTATATTCAGGAATATACCGGCTTTGTGTCACCCGGTATTTTTGCCATGTTCATACTGGGTTTTTTCTGGAAGAAAGCTACTTCCGATGCTGCCCTGTTTGCTACTATAGGTGGTTTTGTTTTATCGCTTATATTAAAGTTCTTACCCGGCTTTGCCAACCTTTCTTTCATGGCTCCTATGGGTTTTGCTGTTCGCAATCAGCAAGGTGTGTACGAAATTCCGTTCCTGGACCGGATGGGTTTTGTATTTGTATTTTGCATAGTAGGTATGTGGATTATCAGTACTATCGAAAGCAGAAAGGGTATCAGGCCCCATTCTTTGGAAGTAGACAAAAAGCTGTTTAGAATGGCGCCGGGCTTTGCCGTAGGTGCCTTAATAATATGCGGGATAGTAGCCGCATTGTATACCATATACTGGTAAAGCCTTGTAGGAGCAATATATAAGTAAAAGCCCGCTGGTTATTTCAGTGGGCTTTTACATTAATTTAAGTTTTTAAAACCTGATTCCAATTTTGAAAATTAATGGCCATATAGCTATAACATACCTCAGCTAACTTATTGGCGTCAGGCAATTTTAAACATTCTTGTAAGTGGTTTGATGATACTCCTTGCAATGGTGCCCTGCTTTGATTTAGCATCTTTGGGCAGGCTTACATAACCGCCACTTCTAAGGCGCTTGCCCAGCCGGGTATCTTTTACAATATTGGAGTTAACAGCTTCAAATGCCGAGTGCAGTTCTTCTAATTCTATTTCTTTATTATGAGAGTGAATATTTAAATCTTTAGTGTTCATATAAACGAATTTTTGTCAAATGATGAAAAGGAAAGTTCTTGAGTTAATGGACAATCCTACTTTTAAATGTAATACGCTTATTGTAAAGGGTATTTGATGTTTTCGAATAGTCTTTTTAAAATAGTTAATAAACGATTGTGTTTCATTGCATATAGTTTAATTATTATAGGCAACAATCGTTATAGACAAGCAAAAGAAAGAAGCAAATACTGCTATAATAAGCCGGTTAGCAATTCTATTTTTACTATTAAACCTTAGCTATTATTAATACGGTACCAAGCAAAAAGTAACCCATTTTTTGCCCCTTAACCTTAATTTAACCTCTTAGTACAGCGGTAGTTAGTAGAATTGTTGAATTATATCCGATATGGTTACATTAAAAAGTTTTGCAGCTATGTAAAAGTGGCATGGAAGGCTGTTATCGTATTCAAAAGATTAACTATCTATATGAGTTTTCATTTCTATATTAAGCCTATAAGATGCAAAGTTTTAGTATGAAATAGCCCGAATTTCATGAAGCAGAAATAGAATTAAGAGAATGCCGGCTATGGTAGTAACCCA
>JAICHT010000282.1 GCA_025924755.1 Chitinophagaceae bacterium
ATCAATGATGGCTTTTGCAAATCGCTCAATCCCATAATAGAATGGCCGCTGGTACAGCCGCCGGCATACCGGGTTCCAAAGCCTACTAAAAAGCCGCCGCCCACTAGCAGAATAAATCCTCTGAGTGTAAACAGGCTTTTAAAACTGAAAATCTGCGCAGGTATCATCTTACTATAATCGGTAATGCCATATCCTTTTAACTCGGCCACCAAACCCGGTGCCACCCGTATAGGTTCACCGCTACTTAGAAAGTGCGTAGCCAGGAACGCTCCAATAATAATACCTCCTACAAAAAACAGGTTCCAGGCTTCTTTTTTCCAGTCGTACTTAAAGAATTTGATATCAGCGGGAAAACAGGCAGCGCAGGCATGACGCAAGTTTGCCGAGATGCCAAAGTGCTTGTTCCCTAACAGCAATAAAGCCGGAACAGTAAGGCCTACAATAGCTCCGGCCACGTACCACGGCCAGGGTTGTTTTAATATCTCAACTATATTCATTTACTTTTTAGTTTAATCAGCTTATTATTTTTACTTGTTTAGATCATACCATTGATAAATTAGCGGGTAGTTTCCACTTCTTCATAAACCACTTCTTTTTGTTCTTTTGGCTGACGAAGATTGACTGAACAACTACCGCCACAGCAACCGATATTTGCTACTGCTGTCAGTAGTAAAAGTGTGCCTGCCATTTTAAATCCCATATCATTCACCATCATACCCTGCACTACCGCCAGCACACCAAATATAATCCTGATAAGCCGGATAAGGCTCCAGTTCTGCAAAATCGTTTTCATAAATATCAGGCATTCATTATTTTTTTTAAGGCTGTCCACGATCCACCGTTGTAAGCTTGCAAACCATTGCGTTGCAACATGGCTTTTGCCATTGCACTCCGGCTGCCGCTTCTGCATACGGTAATCACCGGTTTTTTGTACTTTTTAATTTCAGCCAGGCGGTTGTTAATGCTGTCTAAAGGAATATTCTTTGAGCCGTTGATATGCCCCGAATCATATTCTGCTTTAGTTCGTACATCCACAATTACCGCACCTCCGGTAAGCAACTGGTTCATATCTGTAGAAGGAGGCGTAAGCCATTTTTTTATAAAGGAAAACATCGTTTTTATTTTAATTGTTGTAATAAATCATCCAGGCTGCCACCATTATACACTTCGGGTACACCGCTTTGCTGTAATATAGCCGTAGCCATACCACTACGGTTTCCGCTGCGGCAGTAGATAACAATAGGTTTTTTCATGTCTTTTATTTCTGTGATATGCTGCGGCAATCTATCCAGTGGAATATTGATAGCGCCGGGATAATTGCCATGTGCAAACTCCTGTGGAGTACGCACATCTATTATACTGGCATTTCGAAAATCTTTCATAGCTATTAATTTTATTTAAGTGTTGTAGGACATACATAATCAGTTACCGGTATCTTACCGCTTTCCTTAACGGCCTTAAAGCCACCCTTGATATCAACCAGGTTATCGTATCCTCTTGCTTTCAAAATGGAGTTAAAGATCATGGAGCGATACCCACCTGCACAATGCACATAGTAGGTTTTATTCTTATCCAGCTGCTGCATACGTTCACTGATATAATCCAGGGGAATATTTTCTGCATTTTGGATATGCTCGCTGTTGTACTCGCTTTCTTTGCGTACATCAATAACAGATACCTTTTTGTTTTGCAATAAGCCGCTCAACTCCTCCGGTGTTACGCTGTTGATATGATCGGTTTCCTTCCCTGCTACCTTCCAGGCATCAAATCCACCCTTTAAATAACCAATGGTGTAATCATAGCCTACACGGGCCAGGCGGGTAATTACTTCTTCTTCTCTTCCATCTTCGGCTACTATCAGCAGCTGCTGCTTAATATCCGGTACCAGGGCACCCACCCATGGGGCAAAGCTGCCGTCAATACCAATATTAATGGAGTTGGGAATAAAGCCTTTAGCAAAGACTTGTGGGTCTCTTGTATCTAATATGACCGCATCGGTTTCATTGGCTACCGCTTCAAATTCATCAGGGTTCAATGCATGTTCCCCGCGTTTCATTACGGCATCAATGCTTTCATAACCCTGCTTGTTCAGCATTACATTAAGCGGAAAATAAGCTGGGGGCGGAAGCAGGCCATTTGTTACTTCTTTTACAAATTCTTCTTTTGTCATACTAGGCCGTAAAGCATAGTTTGTTTGCTTTTGATGGCCCAGCGTATCGGTAGTTTCCTTGCTCATGTTTTTGCCACAGGCACTCCCTGCACCATGCGCAGGATACACGATAATATCATCAGCTAACGGCATAATTTTATTGCGGAGCGAATCATATAAGGTAGCGGCCAGTTCTTCCTGCGTCATATGAGTTGCTTTTTGTGCCAGGTCGGGCCGGCCCACATCTCCAATAAATAACGTATCGCCGGAGAAAAGAGCTGTTGCTTTACCCTGTTCATCTTTCAATAAATAACAAGCACTTTCCATGGTATGGCCGGGTGTATGCAACACTTTAAACGTTACCTTACCTACCTTAAATTCTTCACCGTCTTTGGCTATATAAGCCGGAAAAGACGGGCTGGCCGTGGGGCCGTAAACAATAGACGCCCCGGTTTTATGAGCAAGGTCTACGTGGCCCGATACAAAGTCCGCATGAAAGTGCGTTTCAAACACGTACTTGATAGTAGCTTTATCGTTGGCAGCTTTTTGAATATAGGATTCCACTTCCCGCAAGGGGTCAATAACCACAGCTTCCCCATCGCTTTCAATATAATAAGCACCTTGTGCTAAACAACCGGTATATATCTGTTCTATTTTCATGATTTCAGTATTTAGATATGTAAAATTCGTTTTTGTTTCAAACCTTTTTCGTGACAAGAATCACGTTGTAAAATGATATTAAGGAATGTGTAATTGTGCTAATTACTTTGTAAAAAACAGCTCTCTTACAATAATGTAAAGTCCCATAACGAGTACAAACCAGCCAAAGCCTTTTTTTAATTTTTCTCCGGAAATTTTTTTACTGATAAGACCGCCGATAAAAATGCCTGCTATAGCGATAGTAGTGACCTTCATAAGAAAGAACCAGTTCATGGTAAAATGCCCGATATCGCCTGTAAAGCCAATCAGTGAATTGAGTGCAATAATTAATAAAGAAGTACCTATAGCTTCTTTCATTGGCATCTTTACCAACAATACTAAAGTAGGTATTAATAAGAAGCCGCCACCCGCTCCTAATATGCCGGTAGCTATGCCAATAGCTACCCCATAAGCCAATAGCCTGGGCAGGTTAATTTTTTTAGGTTCTTCCACTTCACTTTCCTGCTTTACCATTTTACTTTGCATCATGGATAAGGCAGCAACTACCATTAATATGGCAAACAATACCATAGTAACAATAGACTGCGTGATATGGAAATTACCAATAGTAGCAATATCCGCAGGTATGCGTGGAATGATGAATTTACGGGTAATATAAACTGTAGTAATAGAGGAGATGCCGAATAACAAGGCTGTTTTAATACGAACCAATCCTTTGCGGTAATTATTAAAAGCACCCACCAAACTGGTAGAGCCCACTACGAACAGCGAGTATGAGGTGGATAAAATGGGATTGATGCCAAACAAATAAACCATTACCGGTACGGTAAGAATAGAACCGCCTCCTCCTATTAAGCCTAATGATATTCCAATTAACGCAGATGCTATATAACCCCAGATTTCCATTGCCATTTATTTTAAAAGCAAATTTCATTCGGGCTTACAACTTATTCCGTGACAAATATCACAGGAGCATTTTGTTAAGATTCAGCACTTCGATATGAGAGCGGTGTAGCACTACAAGCCCTTTATCTGAAAGCTTTTTAAGCAGGCGGGAGATTACTTCCCTTGAAGAGTTAAGCTCCTGCGCAATTTCAGTAATAGAGATAGGAATATTGTTGCTTTTTAATTTCTCCTGGTGCCGCTTCAGATAAAAAACCAGGCGCTCGTCCATATTACGAAATGCAATATGATCAATGGTTTGCAACAACTCTTCAAAGCGCTCCCTGTAAGAGCTTAACGCAAATTGGTTCCAGCTTTTATATTTGGTCATCCATTGATCGGTATACGATAAAGGAATACTTAAAACAGTAGCATTGGTTACTGCTTTGGCCATAATCTCACTGGTATCCTGCTTTTGAGCGCATAATAGTGAGAGCGCACAGGCTTTGCCACCCTCAATATAATACATGAAAAACTCATTGCCTTCTTCGTCTTCCCTGTATATTTTAATTAGCCCGTCTAAAACAAGAAGTGTGGATTTGATATACTGGCCGGTACGCATCATCACCTCGCCTTCTTTTATCGTTCGTACTTCCGATACCTTTATCATTTCTTCAATGAGCCCCTTCTCGAACAAAGGGAACTTGCCTTCTATTTCTTTACTGAATTCATTCATGGCTGACCTTTTTGCTGCAAACTCCGGAAGCAAAATTATTGTAAAATTGGTAAGGCTTGAAAAGTGTACCGTTTCAATAGCATATAACCATTTATTGTGGTTGTCACCTCCTGTACGGCATCTATTTGCAATACATTAAATTTAATGTTTTATGCTTAGAAGATTTGCTATAATTAAT
>JAICHT010000283.1 GCA_025924755.1 Chitinophagaceae bacterium
ATAGCCATGGCAGGCGATTCCAGCGATATTCTATTTATTGAAAAAATGGTTACTACAGCGGTGGAAATATTTGGCCACCTTGATATTGTTATTGCCAATGCCGGTATTACTTTATTTGGCGATTTCTTCACCTATCCGCCCGAATCTTTTTACCGGGTAATGCAGGTAAACCTTGGCGGAACTTTCTTTTTGGCACAAGCGGCGGCTAATCAAATGAAGCAGCAGGCATCCGGTGGTTCGCTATTGTTTACTTCTTCCGTAACCGGTCACCAGGCGCATAAAAACCTGGCGGCATATGGCATGAGCAAAGCTGCCCTGGAAATGCTTGCAAAAAATTTAGTAATCGAACTTTCGGAATTTAAAATAAATGTAAATACGATTGCACCCGGAGCTACCGTAACCAGGCGAACAATGGATGATAGCAACTATGAAGACACCTGGTCTAAAATAACACCGATGGGCCGGCCGGCCACTGTTACTGATATAGCAGATGCTGCTTTGTTTTTAGTATCGGATAATGCCCGGCATATCACAGGCCAGAGTTTAGTGGTAGATGGCGGCTGGACGTGCATCAGCCCATCGCCTTATTAAAAGTTTTATCTAACACCATAATCGTATCTTTTACTAAAGCAAAGAATTTATTAAATGGTAAATGCAACAATATTACAGCCCGATGTTGTAGTAGCACACAAATGTTTGCTGGGCGAAGGGCCCGTATGGGATGCCAAACGCCAGGTAATTTGCTGGGTTGATATTTTGAACGGGGAAATTCATGAGTATGCACCCGATCAAAAAAAACATCAAACCATATACGTACAACAAATGATCGGTTCTTTAGCTGTTTGTAAAAACGGCAATTATTTGGTGGCCCTGCAAAACGGCTTTGCTTATATAAACCGCACTACTGGCGAGTTGCAGATGCTATCAGACCCGGAAGCCCATTTGCCGGGCAACCGTTTTAACGATGGAAAGTGCGACCCTGCAGGCCGGTTTTTTGCAGGCACTATGGCGCTTTCGGAAGCACCCAAAGCAGGAGGGCTGTACCTGCTGGAAAACAATGCCTCTCACAAAAAACAACTAGAAGAAATATCCATATCTAATGGTATGGCCTGGAGCCTGGACCATCAGACGTTTTATTATATTGATTCTCCTACGTATGAGGTAGCGGCATTTGATTACGATAAAAGCACGGGTAGTATCTGCAATAAAAGGATTATTATAAAAGTGCCGCAGGAAGATGGCTGCCCTGACGGGATGACCATTGATAGTGAAGGTATGCTTTGGATTGCTCACTGGAATGGTTGGCAGGTTGCCCGTTGGAATCCCGGTACTGGTGAAAAGCTGTATCATATTCCGATGCCCGTGGCAAAAATTACTTCCTGCACCTTTGGCGGCCAGTCGTTGGAAGATTTATATATTACTTCTGCCAGCGTGGATCTTACAGACGGGGATTTAAAAATGCAGCCACTGGCAGGTTCTTTGTTTGTAGTGCGCAATTGCGGATTTAAAGGATTGCCCGCGTTTGAATTTGATATATGAAAAAACCCTCTAGAAATTTACCATCAAAGAGGTAAAAGATGCTGCATAAGCATTAATACCGTTGATTTTCCTGCTGTCTTTGCAACTCCAAATCAAAACCAATCTGGTCCAGCAACTCCTGGTCAATAGTATCATCTGTCCAATGACGGCCTTCTTTATTGCTGGTAAAAGTTTGCGGGGGTTTGTTACGGGCATCGCCGTTATATCGCAACAGGGTAGCGCTATAACTTCCTTCCCGCTCACTATGAATACTATAATAGGCCAAAGCGTCTTTATATAATACGGCAACTGTTCGGTCCATAATCTTACTCATTATACATTATACAGTTCAAACATAATGCCCTTTCTAAATCCATCAGCTTTACTATAGCACAGGGATATGGATATTATTAAACGGCTAAAGTGTCTGCGGCTACTAAATTCTGCAAATAAAGTACAATGAAACTGAGCCAGTGGAATAAAACAAGTTTAAAAAGGTTTGTTATTACTTCACTTAAATTCTTTTTAGTATGAAATATATTACAACCAAGGCGGCCGCTACAGGAAAAGAGATATCCTCTTGCTATAAAGATTATGGGCAGTGCCGACCACCACATGGGTTATTTTATACGCACTGCCAGCAATTAAATGAGGATTTGATTGCTTTTGGTAAATCGGTAGTAAAACAACTATTACTACAAACACAACCGCTACTAACAGAATGTAAGGCATAGCCCTTCTTTAATCAATATCATGATGGCCTTTAACCCTCGCTATATAAAAAGTAATTAGCGCTTTTAGCAGGATTGTTGTTGTACAAGAAATTTTTATAAAATTAGAAAGAATGGGTAAGCACATTTTCATTTAATCGTAACCTTAAAAACCTAATATGGAGCAGTACAGAAGGTGTTATTCTGATTTGTTGAAACTTGTATCTTCATTCTTTCTATAATTCCATACCATGACCAAACATTCTCTGGACCAGCAACTAATATTTGACTTACTCGACAACCAACCCGAATCGGTTATTTATTATGTACCAGTATATGGTGAACCCGACGATACAATAATAGACTTTGAAATAGGGTACTGCAACCGGCAAGCTCCTGCAATGGCCCATATTGAAAGAACACTGCTGGCTGTGCAACGGGTACGCACCATGATAAATACTACTGAGGAAGTCAGGAAAAATATGTTTGCACAGATCCTTGAGGTTTTTGAAACCGGTACGCCTGTTGAAACTACGTACTACAATTCTATGCTGAATAAGCATTTTAATGTGATGCGTACAAAAGTTGGCAACGGTGTATTGGTAATTGGCCATGATAAGACCAAAGAAGTAGTGGCATTAGACGGTATTCAAAAACAAGCAGCGTTTACAAACAGCATACTAGATACATCTATCAATGCCATATTTGCCTGCGAAGCCATCCGCAACCCGCACGGAGAAATCATAGATCTGCTAATGCAGCGCATCAATCCGGCATTTACCCAACTGCTCCGTTTACCGGAAGATCAGGTAATTGGAAAAACCTATTTATCGCTCTTCCCATCCGCAAAAAAATCGGGCATTTTTAATATCAATTGCCAGGTGATAAATACCGGTGTACCAGCCCGAAAAGTGATATTATATGATGGCGAGGAGTTAAGGGGCTGGTATGATATCTCGCTGTCAAAATTGGGTAAAGATGGCTTGGTAGTTACATTTACAGATATTACGGAAAGCAAGGAAGCGCAGGCTGAAACCGAGCATCATCGGACTTTGATTGGTAATATTTTGCAACACTCCACCAATGGTATATCGGTAATAGAAGCCATCCGCAACCAGGATGGAACTATTGTGGATGGCAGAACTATCATTGCCAATGAAGCAGCCAGTAAATACACCGGTATTCCTAAGGATCTGCTTACTATTAAAAGTTTGGCGGAGATTGATCCTAATATACCATCCAGCCCGGTTTTCCAAATGGCACTTTCTACGCTGCAAACCGGAGAACCGTTTATTACACAATATTATTTTAAGCCGTCCGGAAAATGGCTGGAGCTTTCTATTTCTAAAATGGATAACGATCACCTGATTAATATATTTACAGATGTAACACCTATAAAAGAAGGACAACTGCAATTGGAAGCTTCAATTGAAGAACTCAAACGTTCCAATGCAAGCCTTGAAGAATTTAGTTATGCCGCTTCGCACGATTTAAAAGAACCCATCCGAAAAGTACAGGTATTCACCGATCGTTTAAAAGCGCAATTAGAAAGCCGCCTTGAGGAAGATGAAAAATGGGCATTTGAACGACTGGAAAATGCTACGCAACGCATGCGGTTATTGGTAGACGACTTGCTGGCATACTCTCAGGTGAGCCACTTTTCGGGCTCAAGAGAAAAAGTAGATTTAAACAATAAAGTCCGGCTGGTACTTACCGATCTGGAACTGGAAATTGAGCAGCAGCATGCCAATATAGAAATAGGGCCATTGCCGGTTATAGAAGGATATAGACGGCAGTTACAACAGCTGTTTCAAAACCTGATAAGTAATGCCCTGAAATATCACAAGCCGGAAAGTAGTCCTGCAATCAGTATTACATCCCGCGAAGTAACGGGCCGGCAAGTACCGGCGACTCTGCCGGAGGAGGCTGCGCATAAACTTTATCATTTTATTGAAATAAAAGATAATGGCATCGGATTTAAGCAAGAAAACGCCGAACGTATTTTCCAGATGTTTCACCGGCTGCATAGCAATAGCGAATACAATGGAACCGGCTTAGGTCTAACCATTGTCAAAAAAGTTGTGGAAAATCATAACGGCTATATCACAGCTATTGGCGAGCCGGGTATGGGCGCACGGTTTCATATATACCTGCCGAAAGAAGGTGATGAAGCAGCGAATAACTAACGGGCATTATATACCGTATTAGCCGGGCCACTTACATACCACTTTTCTGGTGCTACATCTGCAGTTGAAAACCTTGCTTTGTGTATCGGTTGTACTGTCAGTATAAAATTGTAATCATCTCTGTTTTAAAGATGAAAAAGAATTTCTTTCAATAAACAGGCTTCAATTTTTATAATTAAAATAAACCTGC
>JAICHT010000284.1 GCA_025924755.1 Chitinophagaceae bacterium
AGATTACATCTTTGCGTAAATATTAGTATCAGAAAAGAAAATATGAGTAGCAGTTTGTACACCAATTAAGATAAAACTATAGAAAATATTCAAATCAGCATATCAACCTAAATCAATATTGGTATTGTCGCCGATATTGAGTGTGCGGGATTCGCCGCGGATGCTGGTATCACTGCCAATGAGCGAATAGTCCAGCACAATATCAAACAAATTGGAGTAGGAGCCGATGATGGATTCTTTTACAATAGAGGATTCCACTACTGTATTTTCGCCAATGGTTACATTGGGCCCAATGATGGAATTTTTTATAATGCAACCTGCACCAATACTTACCGGTTGAATCAATACCGTATTTTCATAGGCTTCCTGCGTTTGTACCCGGCTGCCAAACTTTTTCAGCAGCATTGCATTCGATTCTAATATGGTTTCTTTTTTTCCGCAGTCGAACCAGCTTTGCACTCTGAAGGTTTTAAATTCAGCGCCTTTTTTAATCATGCAATCAATAGCATCGGTTATATTATATTCGCCATAAGTGCGCAAGCCGTGCTTAATATTGTTTTCAATACATTCAAACAGCAACCCTGATTCTTTTATTTTGTAAATACCTACCAGTGCCATATTGGATTTTGGTATTTGCGGTTTTTCTACCACATGCGTTACATTACTATCACCATCATTCATTTCTGCTACGCCAAAGTCACGCGGATCATCTACTTTTTTTACACCCAGCATAGAGGTGGGGCTGTCAATAACGCTTTTTACATCGTATTCACAAATCGTATCGCCCAGCACTATAAACATCTCATCGCCTTTAATGATATGACCGGTGAGTTCCAGCGCATGACCAATGCCCTGCCTGTCGTATTGATATACAAAATGGGCCTGTATATCCGGGTATCTTGCCGTAATATAATCTTGTATTTTGTCGCCCAGGTATCCCACTACAAAAACAAATTCAGTAATGCCGGCCTCGTATAACTGATCTACAATAATGCTTAAAATTGTCTTGCCCGCCATTGGTATCAGGGCTTTAGGCTGTGTATACGTATGAGGTCTAAGCTTGGTTCCGGCACCTGCTACTGGAATGATTGCTTTCATTAAAAAATTTTTTGATAACGAACCGCTGCCCGGCATTTAACTTCTACTTTATATTATTAAAAGCAATATGCTGAGGGGTTTTACAAGAAGCGGTCGAAATTAAGGATTTTACACCAATCAAAAATAAGTAGCCAACTGCGGGTATCAATTTGCGTAGCCTTATTTTTGTAAATAGATACGTGGCACTCAACAGTGTATCTTTGTTTGACACCTGTTGCAGGTTTATACCCGGCAAAAAGCCGGGCGCCGCTTGCACTTTCAAAACCTTTATTAAAAGTACATGCAAAGAGATTCATTAGTTTTTGATATCATTCACAAAGAACTGGAACGCCAGCGAAATGGTATTGAACTTATCGCTTCAGAAAATTTTACTTCCCTGCAGGTGATACAAGCCATGGGAAGCATATTGACCAACAAATATGCGGAAGGCTATCCGGGCAGGCGTTACTATGGCGGTTGTGAATTTGTAGACCAGACCGAACAGTTGGCTATCGACCGCATTAAAGAAGTTTTTAATTGCGAATATGCCAATGTGCAGCCGCATAGCGGGGCACAAGCCAATGCTGCGGTATTGCTTGCCGTACTAAAAGCCGGTGATAAAATTTTAGGTCTGGATTTAAGCATGGGCGGACACTTAACCCACGGCTCGCCGGTAAACTTCAGCGGTAAACTATACCAACCCCATTTTTATGGAGTAGATAAAGAAACCGGCCTGGTAAATTATGCACAGCTGGAAGAAGTGGCCCGTAAAGAAAAACCCCAATTAATTATCTGTGGCGCTTCTGCTTACAGCCGCGATTGGGACTATAAGCGCATCCGTGCGGTAGCTGATGAAGTAGGTGCTTTTGTGATGGCGGATATTGCGCATCCTGCCGGTTTAATAGCCAAAGGATTATTGTCTTCGCCTTTTGAATATTGCCACTTTGTTACGTCTACTACGCATAAAACCTTGCGTGGGCCCCGTGGCGGTATTATTTTAATGGGCAAAGATTTTGAAAATCCTTTTGGCGTTAAAGACCCGAAGGGTAATATACGCATGATGAGCCACCTGATGGATATGGCTATTTTCCCGGGCATACAGGGCGGACCACTAGAGCATGTGATTGCTGCAAAAGCTATTGCCTTTGGAGAAATTTTAACCGAAGATTTTACGGCATATGCAAAGCAAATACAAACCAATGCACAGGCGATGGCTAAAAGTTTTGTAAGTAGGGGCTATAATCTTATCAGCGGTGGCACTGATAATCATTTAATGCTGATTGATCTGCGCAACAAAAATATTACCGGCAAAAAAGCACAGGAAACGCTGGACAAAGCCCATATCACTTTAAATAAGAATTCAGTTCCATTTGATGATAAAAGCCCGTTCGTTACTTCGGGCATCCGGGTAGGCGTACCGGCTATTACTACAAGGGGCATGAAGGAAAAGAATATGGAAACCGTAGTTAATTTTATTGATAGGGTTTTAATGAATATTGATGATGCAAATAAAATAAGTAAAGTAGCAGATGAAGTGCATCAGTTTATGAAGCAATATCCTTTATATCCCGAATTAAAATAAGAGAAAAAATAGAAATTGTATGTTACAACGTATACAGAGTGTATGGTTATTAATGGCAACGATGTTTGATGCGGTTACGTTTCGCTTTCCTTTTTATAGCGGCGACTGGCTGAGGGATGCGTTTCCTAATAAGCTGATTGATTTGGATGCCCGTACTACCATATGGCTTACCATTTTTACAGTGCTGTCCGGGCTTTTGGCATTTGTAACGATCTTCCTTTTTCATAATCGGAAGCTACAACTGCGGCTATGCTACCTGGGCATTTTTTTAACGATGGTATTGCTTACCATGTATTTTGTAGAGATCGGCCATTTTGCTAATGGCAATGTAGCGTTGTGGGTTATCTTTTACTTTGCTATATTGGCTTGTTTTATTATGGCAGCCAGGGGTATATGGCGAGATGAAAAGCTGGTGAAAAGTATGGATCGGTTGCGATAAAATAAAAAGAGGATTCAAACGAAATCCTCTTTTTATTTATACTAATATAAAGCTTATTGTTTTAGAAAATTTTTGTTTAAACGCATCACATCGCCATTTATTTGAAGGGTGTACATGCCGCCTTTTACCGTTGAAGGCAGGTTGGTGGTCTGGCTGATGTTACCTCCGGTATGGTTCAGGTTTTGGCTATACAGGATTTGTCCGGCGCTGTTGATTATTTGCACTTTGTAATTTCCTTTTGGTAAAGCGGCTTCCCAACTAATTACAGAACCGGTTACCGGGTTTGGAAATAAATTCAAATAGGCGGTATGCCCGGAGCTTATTGTAATTTTAACTACGGCACTATAAAGCATCTTACCGCTTGTTTCCACTCCCTTGATTCTGTAAAAGTTATTGCCGTTTTCAAAAGCTTTATCAATCTGGGTGTAATGTGCTTCGCTGCCATTGTTTTGGGCGGGTAATATAGTAGTAACCGGTGTAAAATCTTTGGCGTTTGAAGATCGCTCAATAGTATATTCCGCTACATCGCTTTCTACTGCATTGGTGAAACTTATTTGTACGGCGTCAGCTACCTGGGTAGCTTTTACATTGCTAAATTCCACGGGCAATATAATATCTTCCTTTAAGATAGCTTTTGGTGCAAATGCGATGCCTCTGAAGCCCATATTCGTTCCGGCGGAAGCCAGTACTGTAGGTGTGCCGGTAAGCGTGCCGTTGTAACCCGAGGCATCATTTACCAGCACTAAATCTCCTCCGTTTCCATCGCTTATTCTTCCGCCTTTTCTTATTGCATATAAGGTAATTACGTTAGCGTTGGCAATACCCGTTAAGCCTCTATAATAATCTAGTTTTACGCCAAGCGAGCCATTTGATTTCCATTCGCCGGTTGTCGCATTTAAAGAATATTTGGATAATCCTAAATCCTGGTCAGCTACATATAAAACATCCACACCTGGAATGTCAGGATTTATATCAAAAAGCTGAAACTGGTATTGATTGCCGGTGGAAGGCAATCCAGGCATATCAGTATACAACTGCTTAGGGCCTGTAGGCAATCCTGCCCCAATCTTTCCTGTTTTAGTAGCCATTGAAATAAACAATTGGCTATTAAAGATGGAAACAATTCTTGATGTAGCGATATCACTATTAATAACCGTGGAAGCAGCGGCACCGGTTATAGCATATCGAATTCCACCAAAAGCACCTACCATCCACAAATTAGTACCATTATCCGTAACCGCACTCCTGGGGCTGCCCTTGCTGGAGTAATCGGGCAAAGCAGTAGACGTATTGATATTGCCCAAATAATCCACTACGCCTATTACCCGGTTTACAGTGGAAGCAGTAGTACCGGCAATGGCATCTGTACCGCCCGGCTCTTGAGCGTAGCCCGTTAAAGTTAAAAAGCGGCCGTCGGATGAGCGGTTTAACA
>JAICHT010000285.1 GCA_025924755.1 Chitinophagaceae bacterium
TGCACTTTCATTCCTCTTCCTGCAGGTTTATCCGGGGCAGTAACTACGCCTGCAATGGTACATCCCGCATGTAGTAAAGCCGCTAACGAGGCTACCGCAAATTCGGGAGTGCCCATGAAAATTATTTTCAGTGCTTTATAGCTATTATGTTTTAATTCAGCCATACTACAAAAGTAATGGAAGAAAAAAGCTTGTTATAAACTTCCAGAGCTTATAACATATCTGTATGGATACTGGGTAAGTAGCTTATTCAAAGTCAGGATACAGCAAATATTTTTTTCTGATTTTTTTAAAGACTTCCAGTTTAGGTTCCCAACTTTTACGTATTGCTTCTTCTGTTTGTCCGGATTTCAATTGCTGCATCAGGTCGGCATTGCCAGCCAGTTTGTTAAAAAAGTAATCTTCTTCCTTGCCGGATTTTGCTTTAATAAAAAACGAATCTTTTGCTGGAAATAATTTATAGGCTTGTAATAAATATTTCAGTTGAATTTTATGATCTATTTTTTTTAATACTTCCTGGGGTGATCCGCTAACATTCCATCCGTAGCAAAGCTGGTCTTTCATCTTTGGGTCTTTTGCACCATCACGGGAGGTAGGTGTAAAACTGTACAGGTTTTTGGGCAAAGAAGGATGCCCGAAGATTTGAAATGGCTTATCTGTACCCCGCCCTTCACTTATTACGGTACCCTCAAAAAAACAAGTGGAAGGATACCAGTATACCGATTGAATCTCCGGCAGGTTGGGCGAAGGTTTCACTGGTAATGTATATAAGCTTTTATGTGTGTAGTTAGCACAGGGAATCACTATTAATTTAAAGAAGATAGCACCTTCTTTAAAGCGGGCTGCCTTTAACCGATCAAATGCTTGATTTGCCTGCGGACTCAGCCAGCCTTCCTGCAAAATCATCTGGGCATACTCGCCAATGGTCATCCCATATACAATAGGTACGGGCTGCATGCCAACAAACGATTTAAACTTTGGATCTAATACTGGCCCGTCTACATAAAAGCCATTGGGATTTGGACGGTCTAATATCATAAGCGGCAGGTTGTGTTCCAGCGCCGATTCCATATACTCCTGCAACGAAGAAATAAAGGTGTAAAAGCGTACGCCCACATCCTGAATATCAAACAGCATCATATCAACACCTTCCAAATCTTTATCCGATGGCTTGTGCTTAGCGCCATATAGCGAAACCACCGGTATGCCGGTAGCTTTATCTACTGTAGTCTCTACTTTCTCACCGGCATCGGCATCGCCTCTAAAACCATGCTCGGGACCAAAAATCACTTTTATGTGTATACCTGCTTTTTTAAGCGCATCTACCAAATGCCCATTACCAACGGTAGAGGTTTGATTAGCAAAAACAGCAATGGTTTTTCCTTTTAAAAGCGGCAAATATGCCTCCAGTCGTTCTGCAGCAGGCTTTATATCAGGGCCGGGGTTTTTACCGGTAGCTGTAGAATATTTTTTATTTTGCGACAGGCAAATGGTACTAAAACAAATAAAAGAAAGGAGTAAAAAAGGTAACCGCATTCAGATTGAGTTTTGGAATAGGTATTAAAAATAGGCAGAAAAGAAAAAGCAAACTGTTAAAGCGCAAGGGCTTTTACAATAGGCTGGTGATAGTAAAAATACAAATGAGTGGCTGAAAATGAAAATTTGTAATTACCTTGCCGCCTTATTTTTGTGATCTCTTTTCTGCTTGCGCCACCACCTTGGTTACTGCAGTTGAAGTGTACAATGCATCAGCAAAAAGAATATTAATCAATTGAATTCATAAATCTTAAAAATCATGCAACAAGTAAAAAGTGGTGATAAAGTAAAAGTGCATTATCATGGTAAGCTAAGAAGCGGTGAAACATTTGACAGTTCAAATGGCCGCGAGCCGCTGGAGTTTACTGTAGGTGGCGGACAAGTAATTAAAGGCTTTGATCAGGGTGTAACCGGTATGCAGGTAGGCGATAAAAAAACAGTAGAGATTCCGGTGCAGGATGCCTATGGCGAAAAACAGCAGGAGATGATTATTGAATTTCCTAAAAGCCAGTTTCCGCCCGATATGAATCCTGAAGAAGGTATGCAATTGCAAATGAGCAATGGAGCCGGACAGAATTTTAATGTAACGGTAGTAGAAGTAAAAGATGATTCCGTGGTGCTGGATGCCAATCATCCGTTGGCCGGAGAAGATTTGATTTTTGATATAGAACTGGTGGAAATTGTACCTCCGGCTTCTAAAATAATTATGCCGTAGTTATTAGAACAATAGTCTTTAATTTTCTTACAAGATGTTCCAAAACTACTCGTTTACAGCAGCGGATCGCCTGATGCGTTATGTACAGATTGATACGCAAAGCGATCCGCTTTCTTCTACACATCCATCGTCGGATAAACAAAAAAATTTATCGCAGCTGCTAGCTCAGGAGTTGCAGCAAATGGGCATTGCAGATGCGCATATGGACGAGTGGGGCTATGTATATGCAACTATTCCCGCTAATACAAACAAACAAGTGCCGGTTATTTGTTTTTGCAGCCATGTAGATACGGCGCCGGATGCCAGCGGTACAAACGTAAAACCGTTGCTGCATAAAAAATACCAGGGACAGGACATCGTGCTGCCAGATGATACGACACAGGTATTAAAAAAAAGCAACTTACCTTACCTCCAAAAACTGGTAGGTCAGGATATTATTACAGCAAGCGGCAATACCCTATTGGGCAGTGATGATAAAGCCGGAGTAGCAGAAATTATGGACGCAGCTCTTTTTTTAACAACGCACCCCGAAGTAAAACACGGCACCATTAAACTCTTGTTTACACCCGATGAAGAAGTAGGAAGAGGCACATCTAAATTAGATTTGAAAAAGCTGGGAGCACAGTTTGGCTATACCTTAGATGGCGGCGAACGCGGTTCTCTGGAAGATGAAACCTTTAGTGCAGACGGCGTTCAAATTGTTATTCACGGTGTGATAACGCATCCCGGTTATGCCAAAGGCAAGCTGGTGAATGCTTTAAAGGTCGCATCCGAAATTCTAACGGCACTTCCCAAAGACCAGCTATCGCCGGAAACTACAGAAAAGCGGGAAGGATTTATGCATCCTATACGAGTGGATGGCATAGCTGAAAAATGTACCATCGATTTTATTATCCGTGATTTTGTTACGGCCGGTTTAAAGGAAAAAGAAGATTATCTCAAATCTGCAGTAGAAAAAATAATGCTGGATTACCCAACAGCTTCTTTTGAGTTTAAAGTGTCGGAGCAATACCGCAATATGAAAGAGATACTGGACCAACATCCGCAAGTGGTGCAATATGCAAGAGAAGCCATTGAACGTTCGGGGCTGGAAGTAAAAACCGAAAGTATCCGCGGTGGAACTGATGGCAGCCGGTTGTCTTTTATGGGATTGCCTTGCCCTAATCTGTTTGCCGGTATGCAGGCCATTCATTCCAAACTGGAATTTATCAGTGTGCAGGATATGAACAAAGCGGTAGAAACCATTGTAAACCTGGCGTGCATCTGGGAAGAGAAAGCGATGTAACGAATAGTGCACTGGTTACATACTGTCAAAGTCATTTCTTTTGAAGTATATGAATATGATAAGGTTAATCATAAGAGTCACTTATTAATTAACTTCTCCGGCAATTATAAAAGCTGCTGAATTCATCAGGTGGGCATTCACATTGCTCATTAACTTTTACTTTCCTTTTCCTTTGTTTATCTTTTCACTATCAAACTAACATTATTATGAACTTTCTTGCAGATTATTGGTGGCTTATCTTACTGATCATTATTGTATTCAGCGGACTGTTTACCATCAACCAGGGATATGTAGGCGTAGTAACTATGTTCGGTAAATACCGCCGTGCCGCCCGGCCCGGACTTAATTTTAAACTTCCTTTTTTAGAGCAGGTTTATAAAAAAATATCGGTGCAAAACCGCTCGGTAGAACTGGAGTTCCAGGCGGTAACTGTTGATCAGGCCAATGTATATTTTAAAAGCATGTTGCTGTACTCGGTACAAAATCAGGAGGAAGAGACTATTAAAAAAGTAGCCTTTGTTTTTATTTCTGACCGCGATTTGATGCAGGCGCTTACCCGCACTATTGAAGGTTCCATCCGTGCTTTTGTAGCTACCAAACGACAGTCGGAGATACTGGGTCAGCGTAAAGAAATAGTAGATTATGTAAAAGACCAGATTGATATGACCCTGGAAAAGTGGGGTTATCATTTACAGGACCTGCAGATCAATGATATTACGTTTGATAAAGTGATCATGGATAGTATGAGCAAAGTGGTAGCTTCCAATAACTTAAAAGCGGCGGCCGAAAACGAAGGCCAGGCGTTGCTGATTACTAAAACTAAAGGTGCGGAAGCGGAAGGAAATGCTATTAAAATTGCAGCAGAAGCAGAGCGGGAAGCTGCCCGCTTGCGGGGCCAAGGAGTCGCCCTCTTCCGGCAGGAAGTGGCAAAAGGTATGAGCGAAGCCGCCGAACAAATGAAACAAGCCAACTTAGATACCA